>JBBDMR010000021.1:228-6836 GCA_040878225.1 Acidimicrobiia bacterium | reverse complement strand
CCATCGCACCCTCGAACTCGAAGTGATCTCCACTCGCGACTGCTGGGATGACCACTCTCCCAGCCCATGGGGACCTCTCCCCCTACCTTCTCCCGCAAGCGGGAGGACAATTACAGGATCTGGCTTAGGAAGAGTTTGGTGCGGTCTTCCTCGGGGTTGGTGAAGAAGTGCTCCGGGGTTCCGACTTCGACGATGCGGCCGTCGGACATGAAGACGACGCGATCCGCCACGGCGCGGGCGAAGCCCATCTCGTGTGTTACCACGATCATGGTCATCCCGCCCTTGGCCAGTTCGACCATGACATCGAGGACTTCTTTGATCATCTCCGGATCGAGGGCGGATGTCGGCTCGTCGAAGAGCATCACCTTCGGCTTCATCGCCAGTGACCGGGCAATTGCGACCCGCTGTTGCTGTCCACCGGAGAGCTGCCCGGGGTATTTGCGGGCCTGCTCGGGGATGCCTACCCGCTCCAGCAAGCTCGTCGCATCTTCCTCGGCGGCGTCCTTGGCAATGTGTCTCACCTGGCGCGGCGCGAGGGTGATGTTGTCGATGACGGTGAGATGGGGGAACAGGTTGAACGACTGGAAGACCATGCCGGTCTCCCTTCGAATCTCCTGGACGTTACGAACGTCATCTGTGAGTTCGATGCCACCTACCGTGATCGAACCCCGATCGTGCTTCTCGAGACGGTTGATGCACCGGATCAGAGTCGACTTACCTGATCCCGAGGGACCGATGACGACGACCACTTCCTGAAGCCCGACCCTGATGTTGATGTCGTACAGTGCCTGGAAGTCACCGAAAAATTTGTCGACGCCGACACATTCAATGATCGTTTCGCCTTTTGCCTGCGTAGCGTCGGCGAACACACTTCGTTGATCTGTCATCTCACTCCAACTCCAAGCTTGTGCTCCAACCTTCTTGCTTCTCTAGACATGACATACGAACCGACCCAGAATGCAAGCGCCACAAACGGTAGCGTCACCCGGTGCAAGCCTTGGGCGAGGAACGCTCCCTGGGCGTTCGCAGACTGGGAGGCGCCGAGAATATCGATCATCCCGACGATGATCACAAGCGTGGTGTCCTTGAACAGGCTGATGAACTGACCCACCATCGCAGGAATGGTGTTGCGCAAGGCTTGTGGGAGAACGATCCTCCTCATTGTCTTCCACGGAGCCAGACCGAGGGCCTGCGCGGCTTCGACCTGCCCGCCTGACACCGACTGCAGTCCGCCGCGGACAACCTCGGCAATGTAGGCGGACTCGAAAAGGGTGATCGCGATCAGAACTCTGGTGACGTTGCCGGGCCGGAAACCCTCTGGAAGAAAGAAGCCGATCACGAAGATTCCCATCAGGAGAAGGGTGATAAGTGGCACTCCGCGAATGATCTCGATGTACGTCACCGACATCGCCCGGAGGGCGAGCAAAGTTGACCGACGCCCCAGAGCCAGCAGCAAGCCAAGGGGAAAGGCGAGAAGGAGGCCCGCCACGGTGAGGAAGAGATTCAGGTGCAGCCCTCCCCATCCGTCCCAACCAACCCCGCCACTGACCAACACCAAATAGATGGCAGCGATCATGACTATGAGGATCAGCCATCCACGTTTCCGTACTCCGGCTGGAAGTGCGCGACCCAGCGGGAAACTCCCCACCCCCGCTACCAAGGCGGCACCAGCCACCAACCAGGGACCGACGGTCTCGGTCAACATCAGCACCACCACGACAAAGGCGAGAACCGGCCAGAATCTCTTCAGCACCGCCGCTGGGGTGGAGCGCTGATACGGGAGCCCGGTCTGTTCTGCGGTGTCTCTGGCTGACGCTGAGCCGATTCCTGCCATCAGGCCGAGGAGGATCGAGACAAGGATTAACGCGACTACAGGCCTCCACAACTGGTCGCGAGGAAACCCTCCGACCATGAGCAGTGCCAGGTTCACCCGCAGGATCGCGAAATCGCTGGTGAATAGAAAACGGATCAAAGTCCATCCCAACGCGACAAAAATGGATCCCAGAGTCAGAGTGAGAAGTGCGTCGTACCATGTCGAAAAGAGATTCTTCTTGGCCCACTCCCACGCACTCAGCCGGACGTGAACTGGTCTGCCGACCGCAGCGGGATCGACTTCCCGCTCGATCACTTCCCGATCGCTCACGTGCGACCCACTAGTTGAAGACGACGGTTCAGGAGGTTAACGACACCCGATATCGTCAATGAGAAAACCAAATATGCTCCCATGAGGAGCAGAACCATTTGCGGGGCGGGACGTCCATTCCCGATCGCCTGAAATGCGACCAGAGTCACCTCGGCGTAGCCGACCGCGATGCCAAGGGACGTGTTCTTCACGAAATTCAGGTACTGATTGATCGTGGGAGGAATTGCGATGCGCATCGACTGGGGAAGGACAACGTAACGAAGCCTCTGAAACCCGGAAAGGGCAAGAGCGTTGGCTGCCTCACTCTGCCCTCGGGGTACGGCCAGTATCGAACCGCGCACTATTTCGGCAACATGGCTGGCGGTATACAGGACCAGCGCTATCAGCATCGCGAAGTAACCGCCCAAACCGGAGAACCCGCCGGAAAGCGCCCTTCCCTCCAACACAGGTTTCGACAACTCAAAGGGTCCCTGGAGAGCGATATAGGCGACTACTGCCACCGCTAGCAGAAGACCAGTCGACCAAAGGACGCGATGGTGGGGCGCACCCGTCTTAACAAATACTCGGGTACGCCACCGCCAAACAAAGATGGCGGCGACTAGTGCGACCAGCATGGTCCAGCCGAAAGTCCCAAAACCCTCCGCCGCTGAAAATCCTGTAACTGCGATGAATCGGTTTGTGATGATCGCAAAGTCGAAGATCCGAACCGGCTCGAGAATGTCCGGAAGCGGCAGGACTCCGACAAAAAAGGCGAAAAGGATGATGAGGAGTGGAGGGATGTTGCGAAGGATCTCCACGTAAATCGTGGCGGCCTTGGACACCAGCCAGTTGGAGGATAGGCGTGCCACGCCCACCAACACTCCAATAATGGTTACTAGCGGTATTCCGACGACGGCGAGGGCAAAGGTGTTCTGCACACCGACGAGAAGGGCCCGCCACACCGCCGATCCTGCGCTGATATCACTTCCCGTCACGCTGACTCCGACCGGTTGGGTCAAGAATTCGAAGTCGGCCCGAATCCCGATCGAACGCATGTTTGTGGTCAGGTTGAACCAGAGCACATAGAGAATCGTCCCGATTACCGCTAGGGATATGACCTGGATCAGCACCCGCAAGACGCGGAGATCCCGCCAGAATGGGGGACGCTCGACCTTCTTTGTTATGGCGGTGCTCACTGAGAAAAGAGGGGGATCCCGAGCAAAGTCCTGGGTTCCCCCTCTTGAGGCTATTTAGCGATAAGGAGGCGCGTAGAGCAACCCACCGTCAGTCCACAGAGCGTTGGGTCCACGCTCCAGGCCCAGCGGTGTTGCCGGTCCAACATTTCGCTCGTAGATCTCGCCGTAGTTTCCGACGGCCGTGATCGCGTCTGCCGGCCAGCCCGGCTCAAGGCCGATTCCCGGGTCGAAGACAACGGTGTTCCCATCGTCGTCCTCGATCTCGAGACCGAGCAGGCGCCGAATGTTGACGTCCTCGGACGAGTCGAACGAGCCGACATTCCCGGACTCGATCCCGAACTCTTCGGCCTGGATCAAGGCGATCACAACCCAGTCGACGATCTGTGACCACTGGGTATCGCCGTCACGGGTCACGGGGCCGAGAGGTTCCTTCGAGAACGTCTCGTCAAGGACCGTGAGCGCGTCCGGGCCGCCTTCGGATTCGGGGAAGTTGGTCCGAACCCCAGCGAGTTGGGACTTGTCCGACGTCCAACCGTCGCACTGGCCCGCGACGAAGGACTCCTGCAGGACTTCGTTGTCGTCGAACGTCAGCAGTTCGAACGGGATGCTACCGAAGCGGTCGGTGACATTCTGTTCGGTGGTGGTACCCGTCAGTGAGCAAACCGTCGTGTCGGCCATGTCTTCGATAGACGCGAACCCGGCGTCGGCCCTCACCATCATTCCCTGACCGTCATAGAAAGTGGTGGTTGCGAACGTTGCCGCCTCACCACCATCTCGAGACGCGGTCCAGGTCGTATTGCGGATCAGGACATCGATCTCGCCCGATTGCAGCGCTGTGAACCGCTGTTGTGCATTCAATGGCACATAGTTCACAGCTTCGGCATCCCCCAGCACCGCCACGGCAAGTGCCTTGCAAAAGTCGACGTCGAATCCGGAGAAGTTGCCGTCCGGATCGCGAAAGCCGAAGCCTGGTACAGCGTCGTTGACGCCGCAGTTGAGGGTGCCCCGGTCCTGCACCTCGGTGAGTGTCGCTCCGCCGGTGTCTCCATTTCCGTTGTCTTCGCTGCCACCGTCGGCAGCTGTGGTGGTGGTCTCGTCGCCGCCGTCGTCAGACGTACAGGCGGTGAAGACCAGCATCAGGGCGCTAATGAGCGCCAAGAGCTTGATTCTTTTCATTTCTTCCTCCGTGATTTAGGCGTACGGATGGACAGAGCCACCCGCAACACGTCCCATGACCCTAATCAGAAAGCCCGACGCAATGCGCAAAAAACCAGATCGGTTCGCAACAAGAGCCCGACGGTTGATACTCTTTCGCACCGGTTCCAAAGGAGGACCACTAACCAATGACAAAGACAAAACGACTAATAGCAATCATGTCGGTGTTCGCTCTCGTTCTCGCCGCTTGCGCCGAGGACACAGTCGGCGACACCACCACGACGGCCGCTGCCGGCGAGGAGACGACGACCACCGAGGGATCGGGTCTCCCCGACCTCGAAGGCCGCACGGTCACGGTCGGCGTTGAGAATGCCTACCTTCCCTTCAACTACATCCCGCTGGGTGAAACTGAAGGCACCGGTTGGGACTACGACGCCTGGGCAGCCATCTGTGAGCTCCTCAACTGTGTTCCTGAGTTCGTCGAAGCCGGCTGGCCGGCAGTGATCGACCAGGTCGCCGCAGGCGAGATCGACACCGCCGCAGACGGCATCTCGATCACCGACGAGCGCAAAGAGATCGTCGACTTCTCCAATCCGTACATGACGGTGACGCAGAAGTTCGTCGTTCAGCTCGACGACGATCGCTACGCCACGGCGGATGACTTGATCGCCGACACCGAGGCGGCCATTGCCACCCAGGTCGGCACCACCAACTACGAGTTGGCCGTCGAGCTCGTGGGCGAGGACCGCATCCAGGCGTTCGATCAGTTCGCCCTCGCCATCCAGGCGCTCATCGCCGGTGATGTCGACGCTGTGATCATCGACGATGCGGCAGGACTCGGCTACATCGGAGAGAACTCCGAGTCGATCAAGACCATCGAGACACCGCTCCAGTCCGACCCGCTCGGGTTCATCTACCCGTTGGGCTCGGAACTGGTTGACCCGGTCAATCAGGCGATTGCCGCCCTGGCCGACAACGGGACTCTCGAAGAGCTGGGACGGAAGTACTTCGGCCCCGACTTCGATATCGGTTACGAAGACATCGAAGAAGTCGGCTGATCGACCTCTGTCGAGACGACAGGGAGTGCACCGGGCCTTTTAAGGTCCGGTGCACTTTCTTCATGAGCCGATGAGCATCGACCCCGAGCTGAAACCAGGCGAGCTTGCCCCCACCCCGGGTGGGGCATACAAGTTCGACAGACACGAGTTCCCCTGGTGGCTCGTCGTCATGCTCTTGATCATCACTGTGATGGTGGTGGCGGTGATCCTCGACCCCAATTACCGAGAGGCTTTCACCAGGATCTTCCCCCTCCCCCTTCGGGCTGGCGAGGGCATTCTCCTCACCTTCTACCTCACGGTCGGCTCGTTCATCGTCGCCACGGTTCTCGGCCTTTTCATCGGCCTCGCCCGGGTGAGCAAACGAAGCGTGATCCGCAATGCAGCCGCGGTCTACATCGAGTTCATCCGCGGCATCCCGATGATCGTCTTCATCTTCGCTGTCGCTTTCTTCATCGCTCCCGACTTCGCCGACCTCATCGGAGTGGAGAGCCGGGCGATACCTCAGGCACTCCGCGGTGCTGCGGCACTTTCGCTGTTTTATGCGGCGTTCATCGCCGAGGTGTTCCGGGCCGGGATCCAATCGGTCGAAGAGACCCAGTCGGAGGCCGGCCGGGCATTGGGGCTGACCGAGCGCCAGATCATGCGGAAGGTGGTCCTCCCCCAAGCGGTTCGCAACATGCTTCCGGCTCTGGGGAATGACTTGATCTCTCTGATGAAAGACACCTCGCTGGTGTCGGTCCTCGCCGTCCGCGAGTTGACCCAGATGGCCAGGCTCTACTCGGGGTCCAGCTTCCGCTTCCGGGAGTCGTTCCTGATCCTGATGATCATCTATGTGATCCTGACGCTGGGTCTAAGCCTTTTACTTCGCTGGTACGAGCGGAAGATCGCGATCCCGGGGCGAAATTCCCAGTCGGCCTAGTGTCCTCTCCGGTGGATTCGCTTGATATTTCGGCGAGGGCAACTCGATGAAATCGGGCTGCATGGAGTTTGAGCAGCTCAAACTCCAAACGGATGAAATCCGCGGCAACTCGATGAAATCGGGCTGCATGGAGTTTGAGCAGCTCAAACTCCAAACGG
>JBBDMR010000021.1:0-128 GCA_040878225.1 Acidimicrobiia bacterium | reverse complement strand
ATGAAATCCGCGGCAACTCGATGAAATCCGCATTGTCGTTCCTGGCAAGGACACAGGACGCAGGCGCACCGGACCGTTCGTCAAGGACGAGGACGCCGCCATGGGCGACAAGGGCCGTTGAAATGCGA
>JBBDMR010000020.1:0-6919 GCA_040878225.1 Acidimicrobiia bacterium | reverse complement strand
CTCGCCATGCGACCCGATCTGATCGTGGTGGGTGAAGTCCGGGGTGCTGAGGCGTTCGAGTTGACCCGCGCAGTCAATGCCGGTTGCGGGCTTGCTGCAACTATCCATGCCAACTCCGCAAGCGACGCGCTCAAGGCGCTCGTCAATGCCGCGCTCATGGCGGGCGAGAATGTCCCGGACCGTGTGGTGCGCAACATCTTCGCCTCGTCGATCGACCTGGTGGTCCATCTCGGTCGGGATGTTGACAGACAAGGCGTCGTCCGCCGGGAGACTCTCGAGATCAAATCGTTGGTCCCTGCCTTGCACGATGATTTTTCGACCGAGCCGATTTTCGAGAGATTGGCTCCGGGATCCGCATTGCAGTGGACAGGTGCAATGCCTCCGGGCCACCTGATCGCCCGGATCGAGAGACTGCTCCCGCCCGGTGTCGGCCTGGCCGCAGTTCTTCAGGGTGGAGAGGTCCGAGGATGACTCTGCTGGCCTCAGCACTGTCGGCCATCGTCGTCGGGGTGGCAGTCACCCACCTATTCAATCAGCGGTCCGCTCCCCGCCACCTCCGGCGGGCCAATCTGAGGGATCGCTTCGGCCTGAATGTCACCAGATCACAGTTCTGGCTCAGCTCCCTTGGAGCCGGGTTCGCGGCCTTCGGGCTGCTGCTCTCCATCACCGGGCTCGCTGTCGTTTCGGTCGTGCCTGCCCTGGTGGTGGCCATGCTCCCGAAGACCTACTACACGCGCAAGAAGATGCAACGTGTCGCTGCCGTCCAGGAGGCTTGGCCGGATGGCCTGAGAGACCTCGTCTCCTCCGTCCGGTCCGGGTCGTCGCTGCCGTCCGCTCTCGAAGACCTGGGCAAGTACGGCCCGTTGCCGCTGCGCGAGGTGTTCGGGAGCTTCGGTGTCTACTCACGGAGTCTGGGCGTGGTCCCGTCGTTGGAAATGATTCGATCCGACCTTGCCGACCCGACCTCTGACCGGGTAATCGAAGTGCTCATACTGGCCCATGAGCGGGGAGGCATCGTTGTTCCCGAGATCCTCACCGACCTAGCTTTCGCCACTACCAGGGACGTGTGGACGATGGAGCAGGTCCGAGGAGAAGCCCTGGAACAGAAGATCAACTCACGTGTCGTCTTCGTTCTTCCGTGGCTTGTGCTGGTGGTGATGACCATGCGCTCCGGCGCTTATCGCGAGTTCTACTCGACACCAATCGGCATTTTTGTGGTCGTTGGGTGCGGGTTGATGAGTCTCATCGGCATGGCTGTGGCAGGTCGGATCGGGGCCCAACCCCAGGAGCCACGGGTATTCGTAGGGTCCCGGACGTGAGCGGCTCGGGCCTCGTTGTGCTGTCGGCGCTGTCGAGTGGCGCGGCGGTCGGCCTGATCGTCTATCTGCTGGCGCCGCCCCCCAGGGCATTGGCCGGGAGAGTCGTGCCGTACCTGGCTCCCAAGGTGAGCCCGGCTTCCGATCGTTCCCGTCGGGGACCGCTGGGGCGTGTCTTCCTGCCGATGCTCGACCACACGGCAATCTGGCTGAGCGGGTTGATCGACCGCCGGGGTGTCGAGTACACACTGCTTCGCATCCGTCAGGCCGGGTGGTTTCCTGATCTCGCCGAGGAAGAGTCAGTCAGGGCATACCGCAACACACAACTCAAGGGGGCGGCCGTGGGGTTGGGGATGGGGTTCGCCAGCGGATCGCTCCTCGGTCTACCGCTCGTCTCCCGGGTTGTTCTCGCCATCCTCGGTCTGATTGTCGGGGTTACCAGACAAAGGGGTGCGCTCGATAGGGCTATCACCGAGCGCAGCGAATTGATGCGCATCGAGATCTACACGATTAACCAGCTGCTGGCAATGCGGGTTCGCGCCGGCGGTGGTGTGATCCAGGCGGTGACCGCCACCGTCGGACGGGGCCAGGGGGCAGTGGTCGACGAATTGCGCCAGGCTCTCCGTCTCCACCGCGCAGGTTGGCGGGCATCGGACGCCTTCAGGCGGATCGCCGAGGTGACCCCTGAGCCATTCTGCTCCCGCACCTATCGCCTGCTGGCCTCAGCTGAGGAGCGTGGCTCCGATCTCGCAGGATCTCTCCTTGCGCTTTCCGAAGACGTCCGCGAGTCGAGACGGGAGGCCATCAAACGCTCGGCTACCAAACGGAGAGCGGCGATGCTCGTGCCGACGATCGCCGTCCTCGCCCCTGTGCTGATCATCTTTGTCGCAGCACCCCTTCCATACCTGATCACGGGCTGGCAATGAAAGGAGAAACAATATGCCGTCTGTCCGTTACTGGCTGAACCAACTCGAGGAGAGTGACCGTGGGCTGAACACGGCGGAGCTGATGGGCAACGCAGCTCTTGCAATCGCGGCTCTGGTCGTCATCTGGGGCGCCCTCCAGGTGCTCGGCGTGGACATAGTGAACTGGATCCGGGGATCTCTGATCAGCGGCTGAGTGAGCGGGGCTTCACGTCGCTTCAGTTCCTCGTCGCATCATCGCTTGCGTTGGTTGTTTTCGCGGTGCTGGCGAATGTTGTGGTCGTCCAGTACTCGAGAGGGGCGATGCGGTCTGCTTTGGACCAGGGTGTCCGTGCCGGGTCGATTTCTGGCACTGAGGAGGCTTGCGAGGACCGGGTATCCCAGGTCCTCGGGGATCTGCTCGGTGGAACGATCGGAGAGACCGTTGGCTTTGACTGCCTGATCGCCGGGCCCGTGATGCGGGCCAGCGGAGAACTGGTCGTCAGCTCATGGACACCATTCACACCGGACTTCGACTTGAAGTTGAGCGCCGAGGCAGCGTTGGAAGACGAATGAGAGATGAGCGAGGCCACGCTGGGGTTGAACTGGCGCTGGCTGTTGCATGTTGATGATCCCGGCAGCGATAGCGGTCCTCGGGTTCGGGCCATGGTCGGAGCGTTCGGTGCTTGCTGGTGCCGCCGCGGCTGAAGCGGCGCGTGCGGCGGTCATCAGTCTCTCCACCGCGACCGGCGACGGGGTGGCCGCCGATATGAGTCTGAACTATGGCCTCGACCCCACCGAAATGAGGTTGGGGTGGTGCGGCGCCGTGCCGGTGACCGGCGGAGCCGGCACGTGTCCGATGAGTCGTGGTGCCACTGTCGAAGTGACGGCGTCGGTATGGGTGCCCCTCGTCACAACGCCGTGGGGAGAGATCGGAGGGGTGTGGGTCAGTCGCAGCCATGCAGAAAACATCGATCTTTATCGGAGTCTCGGGTGAGCGACGATCGCGGCTCGGTGACCTTCTGGGTGCTCGGCCTGACGATCCTGATCCTGGCGTTCGGGGGACTTGCCCTCGATTTCTGGCGTGTGCTCGCGGTGCAGCGACAGGCAGGTTCGATCGCCGATGCGGCAGTGACGGCCGCCGCTTCGGGCCTCGACGAGGAGCACTACCGGCTCACCGGGGAGGTGTTGCTCGACCCGGCCCGGGCCATTCAACTGGGTTCGCTCTCGGTCGCGTCTCAGGGTGTGGAGTTGGTCTCGGCAGTATTCGAGGTGGCGCCCGACGGATCGGCGGTGAGTGTGGAGGTGGTCGACGAGATCGAAGGTGGGTTTGTCGCCTTCTTCACCGGCGACGACGGGAGACTGACGGTTCGGGTCACCTCGTCGGCGGAGCCGGTACTCGTGCCCTGACACACTGCCGTCCGTAAGCTGAGCCGATGTCCTTGGAGCCAGCCCCGGGCGTCGATCTCTACTGGATCCCCCTCGGCGCCGGGGGAGCGGCTCTGGTCCGGGTCAATGGCCGTATCTATGAGGCAGTCAAGGCCCGTTCTGAAGGGAGGAAGCGCCTCGACCTCTATCACACCGCCCTCGAGGTTCGAGTGCCCGATGGGCGGTACACAGTCGAGAACGGTTGGCCCAGCCCCGACTCGGATATTGCTTCGCGAGGTGTCGTGGTCGAGGGACCGGTGTGGAGCCGTCGCCTGTACCGGTTCCGGATTTTCCGCTATGAGGTCAGGTGTTGGAAGGAGGGGACGATCCCCGATGCCAGCGAGGCAGTGGCCAGCCCGCAGCTGCTCAATGACGACCCTGACCTGGCGGCGCGCCTTCTTGGCCTGGTACCGATGGTGCCCCCACTGGTCTGGGGGAGAGACGAATTGCATGCGGGGGAGATGTGGAACTCGAACTCTGTGGTCGCCTGGCTTTTGTGTCGGGCGGGGGTCGATTTGGACGGTGTGGAGCCGCCGGTAGGTGGGCGTGCCCCGGGTTGGGACGCCGGCGTCGTCGTAGCCCGCCACAGCTGAGTATGGAAACAGGCGGTCAGCGATCGCGAGACGGAACAGCCGCGGTTGCTCTCTCGGGACCTCGGTGAACTCGACCGCTCCCGATGCTCGCCGCAGGTCTCGGCATCGTATCCTTTGACGATGAGAGCCCTGGTCGCCCCCCGGTACGGATCTCCCGACGTCCTTCGATTCGCTGATGTCCCGGAGCCGGTTCCCGCAGCAGACGAGGTCCTGATTCGAGTTGAAGCGACGACTGTGAATCGGACCGACCTCGGAGTCCTGGTCGGCACGCCATTCGTCGCCAGGCTCGCATACGGGTTTACAGCCCCGAAACACCCGATCCTTGGTTGCGAGTTCGCCGGGACGATCGAGGCGGTAGGCGACGAGGTCTCGCTGTTCGAACTCGGGGACCGTGTATTTGGATTCGACGGTGCTCGCTTCGGTTCTCACGCCCCCTACAAAGTGATGCGGGAGACGAGCCTCATCGACCGCATTCCCGAAGGCGTCTCGTTTCAGGAGGCGGCGCCCGCATCCGAAGGGGCCTGCTACTCGATGAATATCATCAGGAAAGGGGGCATCGACCGGGCCGGCGGACGGGTGGCCGTCTACGGCGCGACCGGGTCGATCGGCAGTGCTGCAGTACAGCTCGCCAAGCACTTCGGTGCCACGGTCACCGCGGTTGGAGATACGGGGAGGCTGGAGCTGATGCGATCATTGGGTGCTGATCGGGTCGTCGACTACACCCAGGAGCACGTTCCACCTGCGGGTGAGAGATACGACGTCGTGATCGATGCTGTTGGCAAGACGTCGTATCTCCGATGGCGCTCCGCGATGGCTCCCGACGGAAGCTTTCTTGCAAGCGACATGGGTCCTGGTGGACAGAACATTCCACTCGCCATCTGGACGAGGATCTTCGGCCGGCGCCGGGTGGCGATGCCGTTGCCGAGGAATACCAAAGATGACATCGGGTTGTTCGGAATGCTCTTGGAATCTGGCGCGTTCCGCCCGGTCGTGGGTCGTGTCTATCCTTTCGACGAGATCATCGATGCGTTCCGGCACGTGGCCACGGGTGAAAAGACGGGCAACGTCGTCATAGCGATGGGCAACACTTGAGTGGGGTTGCGGCCGGATTCGAGTCTGGCTTCATCGAGCCAGACGAAAGCACCCAGGAGTAATTTCGACGGGTGGCCAGGTGACCACCCGTACACTGCCGCCGATGTTCGCCGATCGCCATGTCCTTCGAGTGGTTGCCGCGCGCTTTATCTCACGCGTCGGTGGCGAAGCCGCGTTCTTCGTGGGAATCTGGGGCAAGGCTGCATTCGAGCTCGAGGCCGACGCTGGAGACATCGCTCTGGTCATGGCCGCGCTTGGCATTTCATCTCTGATCGGGACTTCAATCGCAGGATTGCTGGTCGATCGGTTCGACCCGCGCCGGGTGCTCATCGGAGCAGAGTTCGTGTTCGTCCCGGTGATGATCGGCATGGTGTTCGCCGACACGCTTCCTGCACTCACCGTGATGGTTTTCTTCGTCGGCCTGGTGGGAGCACCTGTCTTCACCGCGATCTCATCGTTCGGGCCTTACCTGACAGACAACCCCGACCGTTTGGGTCAGGTCAACGGGTACATCGAAGGAGCCTCCTGGTCGGCATTTGTGGTCGGCCCAGCGGTCGGAGCAGTGCTCGCCGGCACCATTGGCGTCGATTCGATATTCGTCCTCGACGCAGCGACCTCGGTGCTGGCTGCAATCCTGGTGTTTGGGGTGACGGTCCGCCAGCTCCGGACCTCTGAGGAGAGGGGAGGCGGCTTCTCGGAGTTGAAGGACGGCTTCAAGTTCACGTACGGCCACAGGCGTCTCCGCTTCTACATCCTCCTCGGGTCGACTGTGTGGATCATGTTCGGAACCTTCAGCTCCCTCGAGGCGCTGTTCTTCAGGGACATTCTCGGTGTTGAGATCGAGACGTTGGGCTGGGTCAACTCGATCTTCGGGCTCGGTCTCGTCGGTGGAACCTGGGTGGCCTCCCGTCTTCCGTCGAAATACCGCACGGCGCACACCCTTGCCATCGTGGTGGCCCTCACCGGCCTCGGTTCACTGCTCTACGTGGGCACCGATCGGCTCGGGATCGTTATTGGCGCAGGTGTGGTGTGGGGCTCGATCATCGGGATGATGGCCCCGCTGCATCGGACCCTGATCCAGCTCAACTCCCCGGACGAGTACGTGGGGCGGATCGCCGGGGTCACCCACATCCATTCCGAAGTCGGGCACCTCATGCCGCTGGCGATTGCCCCGCCGCTCGCCGCTGCTTTCGGGATTCAGCCGACGCTGATCGCAGCCGGGCTGCTCGTGGCGTTGGTGGCGGTTGCCGCCATTCCTGCGGCGAGCCGCCTCGACCGGACGCGGATCGTCGTAGTGCCACCCACCGGGCTCCCCGATCCGCTCGACGAGCCGAAGTCGGTTTCGCACTAAGCCACCGGGGGAGTTCTCACTGGGCGCCTGGTTCAGTTATTCTGAGGTTTCCCCGCAACACCGGTGAGTGTTGCATGTTCGGGGGTGGTGTAATTGGTAACACAGCAGGTTCTGGTCCTGTCGTTGAGGGTTCAAGTCCTTCCCCCCGAGCGAGGCAAGACTAAGTTCTTGCCGACAACATGGTCCCGTCGTCTAGGGGTCTAGGACGCCGGCCTCTCAAGCCGGAAACGCCAGTTC
>JBBDMR010000019.1:0-37001 GCA_040878225.1 Acidimicrobiia bacterium | reverse complement strand
GTTCATCCATTTGAGGTGTCCGGGAACCTGAGCGGCCTCACGGATCGGTGGGCTCTGCCTCGCTTACGAAACTCCGCACATTCCCTCGTTGGAGATGGCCCGAATGTCCTGGTCCTATCACCCTCACTCGAGGTCAGGACACAGACTTCTGATACAGAGGCTTTCTTGCGGACCTTGATTCCGCCTGTTGGCGACCGACGAGCGATCCCCGCCGCCGCCTACAACGTTGCTGCGCAGGTCCTCGCTATCGAGGCCGGAACGGACCACCACCCGGCATCGGCTCGAACGCACCTTCAGGGAGGGATGTGGCTCATAGTCCGCGCCGCCCGTGTCGACTCGCCCGTTTTGTTGTCCGAGCGCGACCTTGCTGTCGCCATCGACGTCGCCTCTCCGGCTCAGCGTCGTGACCTCTTTGCGCGGAGCCACGCTCTCAGCCCTCGTGAGGTGGAAGTAATCGACCAGATCGCACAAGGCGGCGACACCCGGGCTATCGCGGCCGCTCTCTTTGTGTCGGAGCACACAGTCCAGGACCATCTGAAATCGATATTCGCCAAGACGGGCGCCCGGAATCGGCGGACACTGCTAGCAAAATTCACCGGGCCGTAGTCCTGTGGCCACAGCGTCGGGACGTTCCTCCCAGTTCTGTCTCGTTAGTCCAACGAAGAGGTCCGGAACGGTCATGTCATGGGGTCAGTGTCGCCGGCCCGCCCGACTTCAGCGTATAGCGACCGAGCAGTGTGCCGTAGAGTGTCGTCCGAATCGCCGCAGGCCCAATTGAACACAAAGGAGGCTCTCAATGAGTGGTGAGCGGGTTACTGGGCGGGCATTTCACGATGCGAGAGATGTTGGTGACTGGCGGGTCCTGTTCTGGGGTGCTTACGCCCATTACCGAACGAAGTCCTTCGCCGACGGAGTGAGATTCGTCGATGCGATCTCCGATGTCGCAGAGGAGACCAAGCACTTTCCCGATATCGACCTCCGTCCCGAAGGGGTGACGATCCGTACCTTCACCGACGAGGACGGTTCGCTCAGCGAAAGCGACATCGTTCTGGCGCAGCGGATATCGGTCGTCGCCAGGGAGCACGGGCTCGAGCCCGACCCTTCCCAACTGCAGAGTGTCGGTATCGCGGTTGCTCAGGCTGCCGACGTCGATGTGCGGCCGTTCTGGGCGGCCGCCTTCGGGTACACGTACCTGGGTGACGAAGATGCCATCGACCCGAACCGGCGCAATGCCCACTTGTGGTTCCACGGGCTTCAACCGTCGAAGCCGGGCCGGGGCCGCGTCCACATCGACGTGAGCATGCCCGCCGATCAAATCGAGGCTCGGGTGGCGGCTGCGCTCGCGGCCGGCGGAAGGGTCGTCAACGACTCGCATGCGCCAGGATGGTGGACGCTGGCGTCTCCCGACAACCACGGAATCGATATCGCGGCGTGGCCCGACTTCGAGGACAATGACCAATGAGCTTGGGGACAGCCCAACTCGCTGCCCGAAGCCAACCACAATGGCACCACCGATAACCTGCTGAGCAAAACCTTGGGCGTGGCAGAGGAGGAAAATGCCCTACCCGAGATCCCAAGATGAGGCCGTGAGCCAGCTCGCACCCGGCGAAGCGCCCGACAAGGACTTCTTCAAAGCCGAGCACTACCTGCTGCTGAGCCGGTCGAGCTAGCGGGAGGCCGTCCACTCACGATTCGTCAAGGCCCGCCGGAGCCAAGGGAGCGAAGGCGGATCTCGCCTGCCTCATGCCAGTTTTCCCGGGCTTCGTTTAGGGCGAAAACGGACACGAACAACGCTGCCAGGGGGTCGGCCCACCACAGGCCGAATGCAGCGTTCAGAGCCAGACCGATCAAGGTGCCGACGGACAGGACACCATCGAGAAACGTCATGGTCGCCTCGGCCTTGAGTGGCTCCAACCCTTGCCGCTCGGCCAACCTCTTCTTGGCTCTTGCCAAAACGAACATCACAACAGCGGTGACCGCGAGATAGGCGACGCCCCACCACGACTCGCCCGCGACGCGGCCCGAGACCAGGTCCCGGATCGATATCGCTCCCAAGGCGAGGCCCAGCACGAGAAATGCCATGGCGACCAGGCGGAGGGCCCGGAATGAGCGCCGGGCGAGGTCTGGCCGCTCGCCGGGCTTCAGGTGCCAGATAACGACCACGGACGCAAAGACCTCGACTATCGAGGTCGCACCAAAGGCAACGAGGGCCAGGGATCCGGCGACCGCACCGAGGCCGAGGGCAAGGAAAGCCTCTCCCACATTCCAGGCCACAGTCGCGTATTCGAGGGCGAGGGCGCGTCGAACGTCGGGAGAGGGTCGGGGAGGGGACACAATCAGGATCGTAGTTGCCGACAATTCCCCTGGAATTCGTTCGTCACCCGATCCCCAAAGGGGCTAACCCGGATGATAGAGACGAACCGATGCCCGTCGGACCACTAGAAGTCGATGCGCATCACGAACCGCCTCAGGGTCGGATGGCTGACTTCGGTGAAGCCGGCATCGGCGAAGATGCTGCGGCTACCCACATGGAGCTCTCCCCAGGTTATGTTCTGACCGGGTTCGGTGATCATCGGATAACCCTCGACGGCGCGGGCACCGCGCTCCCGGGCGTAGTCGACCGCGGCCTGTGCCAGTGCCCGACTCAGCCCCTGGCGCCGGAAACCGGCCCGGATGAAGAAACAGGTCACGGCCCACACGCTGTCGTCGGACTTGTCCTCGGAGCGTTCCGCCCATGGAACCCGCACCTTGAGCAGCATCCGCGGATAGTTGCTGCGGGGTTCCACCGCACACCAACCGGCCGGCTCTCCGTCGAGATAGGCGACCAGTCCCGTCGTCGTGTCCGAATCGGGATAGCCGCACTGGTCTGGGCGCGAAGCCTGAACGCGAGCTCTTCAGGGCCAACTGAGTTCCACGACTCTCCCGGCTGCATCTTGTACCGCTGGCATTGGCACCTCCGTCCGTCCCCCCGGGTGCCGAATATGGCTTGGAGGTCGTCCCAGCTGGCTTCGTTGGCAGGGACGATCGAGAGATCGTTCGTTCTCATTCGTGGTACCACCGCAGCACTCTCATCGCCCGTAGTGTTCCAACGCTCGGCATGCCCGGTCCGTCGTCCATATCGAAATGTACCTCGCCGGGATAGGACTTTTCGAGCGGCCATCATCCCTCCGGATCCCGCTTGGATTCGACCAGCCCGATGGGACAGGATCGGTCCGCAATCTCGTGGCCACTAACGAATCTCGAGGCACGAAGACGTGCCCCGGGCAGTCAAGTTCCGAAGGTTCTTTCCGATGTTGCGCTATGACTGATGACCAGCCCAAGAGCAGCGAGGAGATGATCCGCGAAGCGAACAGCAGGCTGCGGGCTCCACAGGATCCGGTGCCCGAACCTGCTCATCCGGTTCGTCCCTCGCCGCCCCCACCGGAAGCGCCCCGGCAGGTAGAAGAGGTGGAGGAGATCGACGCCCTGGAGTTCGAAGCTGAGCCCGAATATCTGTCGCCCGACCACGATCCGATGACCGAGCCCTATAGCCCTGTTCCTTCGGGTCGCCCCGCTCATGGATCCCGACTAGCCGTGCTGGCCTTGAGGTTCGGGCTGGGCATTGTGGTGTTCGCAGGAATCGGATTCTTCTCGTCACTGAACGACGCCAACCGGGACGGGTCCGGGGAATTGGTGAGCGCTGGCGACCTCGACGTGATGGCACTCCAGGTTGGTGACTGTTTCGACGATCCCGACGAACTCGACGAAGTGGTTTTCGATGTTGCTGCGGTTCCCTGCACGGAGGCTCATGACAACGAGGTGTATTCCCTGGTTCCAGTCACAGTCTTCGGAACCGCTTTCCCCGGGGAAGCCGCGCTTCAGGACTTCTCGTATGAAGCATGCGTCGGTGCCCCGTTCCGCGAATATGTCGGCGCCGACTACCTCGACTCTGCTCTGGAAGTGTTCACGTTCACGCCAACCGAGGAATCCTGGGACGGCGGGGACCGCGACGTCGTATGCATCCTCTACAAACTCGATCTGACCAAGTTGATCGGCACTGCACGCGGCAGCGGACTCTGATCGGCCAGCAAAGTTGGGCCGGACAGCCGCCCGTCGTGGCCCGGTCCGCAGTCCTGGGCTTGCCGGGCCCTTGTTGGTCTTCGTTCAGTCGGGGGCGACTCCCGAGGCGCTACGTGCCGTAGCCGACAACTCAAACCGTCCCGACGGCTCACCGATGCGCTCGAAGAGGATCTGACGCAGAGAGGCTTGCCGGGCTTCGTCCAAAGAGACGCAGAAGGAGCCGGCCGATCCGATCCCGGCAATAAACCCCGACCACAATTCATCAAAAGACTCATAAACCGAACTCACGGTCAATGTGGTCTCGGTGATGTCGGTAAATCCGGACGACGCCAACAGATCTGCGATTTCGCCAGCCCGGCCAAACCGCATCATCTTGGCCTCGTCGGGGGCAGTTGGGTCGACGAGTAAGGCAGCGTCCCAAAAAAACCGCAGCATCTCCATGCCCTGTTCGAAGTCCCATACGCATGCCGCGGCAACTCCACCTTTGCGCAACACCCTCCTCAGCTCCCGGGCAGCCGTCTCCGGCTCGGTGACGAAGTGGAGGACAAGCTGGGCAAAGGCCACGTCGAAACGGGAATCTTCGAACGGGATCGCTTCGGCCCGGCCGGCACGAACGTCGACTCCGGGATAGCGGCTAGCGCAGGCAGCGGCGAACGATGGCGACGGCTCACATGCTGACACCCCGGCGGTCCCAAGACGATCGACGAGCACTCCGGTCAGAGCCCCAGGACCGCAACCGAGATCGAGCGCCCGGATGCCGGGGAAGAGGTCGACGGTGTCGGCGAAGAGTCCTGCCAGAGGCGCCGAGTACCTGCCCATATAGCGGTCATAGTCGTTGCCGGTGGCTGTGAAGGTGCTGGCGCCTTCTGCTGGCTCGATGTGAGTCTCCTTCGTAGTCGTCGGATGGTACTGCAACATGTGGTATCCAGCCTTGTCGCTCAACCCCACTTGAAAGCTGCCGAAGTTGCAGTAGTGGATAGGAACAGGCTGGTCGAGCGCGTGCAGGTTTCAGACCTGGGATTAGCTGGATTCGCCCCGTTCGGGGTCAGGGCTATAGTCGCTTCAGGAGCGCTGGGAAGCCTGGTCAGCGAGTAGTTCGACGCCGACCATGGATGAGTATGCGCTCTTTCTTGAGGGCGGGACAAGTCCCGCCGTGTGCTGGCCATAGCCGGGGAACGGGGATTGCCCCAGCCCGACACGCCGCCAGCAGGTCTCGGCTCGGGATATCCGGCCCGGACGTTGATAGCATCGAATCGTGGTTCCAACACCTGATGGACGGAACGAAGCTGTTCAATGAGGTAAACCCGAGGCCAGTGGCCGCGATCCTTCCGGTCGCCCGCAGTGTGGCGGGCCGGTACCGATGATCGGGATCCTTGCCCTCCACTTGTTGATTGCCAGCGTCATGCCGATGCTGGGAGGGCGATTCGGCAGGAAATCGCTCCTCTTCGGTGCCCTGGCCCCGGGCGCCGCCTTCATCTATGCGGTGGTTGTCGCACCGGAGGTCATGGCAGGGTCGCCGCCGATCTCCGAGCATTCATGGGTGCCGGGTCTCGGCCTTTCGATCCGGTTCGCTCTTGATGGGTTTGCGCTGGTGATGGTGGGAGTCGTTTCGTTCGTCGGAGTGCTGGTCCTCGTGTACGCCCGCGGGTACATGGCGGACGACAGGTCGGCCGGGAGACTCGGCGCGTATCTCGTGGCCTTCGCCGGCTCGATGCTCGGCCTGGTCACGGCCAACCACCTGTTGATAATTTTCGTCTTCTGGGAGCTGACCTCGATCACGTCCTACATGCTGATCGGACTGGAGGATCATCGGGCTGAGGCCCGTTCGGCTGCCCTCCAAGCGTTGCTGGTCACCGGCCTCGGTGGGTTGACGATGCTCGGGGGAATGGTGATCATCGGCCAGGCAGCCGGGACCACCTCGCTGTCCGCCATTGTCGCCAACCCACCGCAAGGAATGGCGGTCTCGGTCGGGGTTGGTCTGGTGCTGGTCGGAGCTTTCACCAAATCGGCCCAGGTGCCTTTCCACTTCTGGTTGCCCGGAGCCATGGCAGCGCCGACACCGGTCAGTGCGTATCTCCACTCGGCAACCATGGTCAAAGCCGGGGTGTTTCTCATCGCCCGCCTCGCTCCCGCGTTCGCGATCACCGTCGGGTTCTGGAGGCCGGTGGTGATCGGTGTGGGCTTGCTCACAATGCTCCTGGGCGGGTATCGCGCCTTCCGACAAACCGATATGAAACTGCTGCTCGCTTACGGAACGGTCTCCCAACTCGGGTTCATGGTTGCATTATTCGGGGCAGGGGTGGTTCGACTGGCAGTGGCAGGGACGGTCCTGCTGATTGCGCACACACTGTTCAAGGCTGCTCTCTTCCTCATCACGGGGGTCGTCGACCACCAGTTTCACACCAGGGACATTCGCAAACTGCACCACGTAGCTAGGAAGACGCCACGGTTGGCCGCCGCTGCGGTGGTCGCCGCCGGGTCGATGGCCGGAGTTCCCCTCCTATTTGGCTTTGTCGCCAAGGAAGAGGCCCTGGCCGCGGCACTCGACCCGGCTACGGGGACGGCGATGGTGGCCATAGTCGGGCTGGTGGCCGGCTCGGCCCTAACAGTTGCCTACTCGATCCGGTACGTGATGGGCGCGTTCTTTACGGCGGCAAATGAGGAGCCTGAGCTCTCGGACCCAACTCCGGGTGGGTTCGCAATGGCGGCTCCGGTGGCGGTGCTGACTTTTTTGACCCTCGTGTTTGGACTGTTTCCTGGGCTTCTCGACGGTTTGGTGACGGCCGCAGACGATTCGCTCTATCCCGGATTGGAACGCCTCCATCTCGCCGTATGGCACGGGTTCAACCTGGCACTCGGCCTTTCGATGGTGGCCCTGCTCACTGGCTGGTTGCTGTGGCGTTTGCCCGGAGCTTGGGACCAGGTGGGTTCTGTGACCGGGAGGCTGCCCGCCGCAAGCCATGTCTACACCCGGTCGGTGGCGGGGCTCAATTGGCTCGCAGACCGGGTCACCGGAGCACTCCAGAGCGGATCGCTGCCCATCTACATCGGTGTGATCCTCCTCACCACAATTGGCCTGGCCGCGCCGAATCTCGGCCAGGCGTGGACAGTCCCACCCGATCTGGTCTGGGCGTTGAACCCGATGCAAGCCGGCGTAGTCGTACTTGTGATCCTGGGAGCGATTGGGACGGCGCGTGCGGAAGACCGAGTTTACGCGGTGCTCTGGCTGGGGACGGTGGGCTACGGGGTTGCAGTGTTGATGGTGATCCAGGGGGCGCCGGACGTGGCCCTTACCCAGATGCTGGTCGAGACCATGCTTGTTGTGATCTTCGTCCTCGTGCTGCGCCATCTTCCCCGCCGGTTCGACCGCATGCCCTGGAAAGCACGCCAGACCACCCGGGTCGCAATTGCTACAGGCGTGGGGCTGTTCGCTTCTCTTGCTGCATTTCTCGCGGCAGCCCAGCGTCCCCTGCGGGATATTTCCGATGAGATGGTCCGGCTCGCCGTGCCCGAGGGCGGAGGCGCCAACGTCGTAAATGTGATTCTCACCGACTTCCGGGCGCTGGACACGCTGGGCGAGATCACGGTCGTGGCGGTGGCCGCAATGGGTGTGATCGCCCTGGTACGCGCCGGGATGCCCGAAAACCGTGACGGTTCTGTCGAATTGGAGGGGGACAGCCAATGAACCACCTCGACTCCCTGATCCTCGCCACCCTGGTTCGGACGATCGTGCGGCTCGCTCTGGTCTTTTCTCTATTCCTTCTCTTCGCCGGTCACAACGCGCCTGGCGGCGGATTCGTCGGTGGCCTGGTGGCATCGATAGCACTCGTCATCAGTTTCGTCTCGCGGGGCCCTGCGATTGTGACCCGCTTCGGTCCGGTCACGCCCGAGATGGTTCTCGGGACGGGGCTGGTGATTTCTGCCCTCACCGGGGTAGGCGGGTGGCTCTGGGGAGAGCATTTCCTCGAAACCGCGAAGACCACCTTCACCGCTCCGCTACTCGGCGAGGTCGCGTTCACCACGTCGCTGCCGTTCGACATCGGGGTCTACCTGGTCGTGTTCGGCCTCGCGGGGTCGATCCTCGACACGCTGGGCCGGGTGGAGGAGGACGAGTCCCTATGACAATCGTCCTGGTCCTCGTGGTGGGTGTCCTCTTCGGGACTGGCTCCTACCTGCTGTTGCAGCGAAGCCTGAGCCGGATCGTGATCGGGTTGGCGATGCTCGGTCATGGCGCAAATCTCCTGCTTCTTCTCGCAGGCGGCGACGCCGGGCGCGCTCCGATCCTCGACGGTGCCCAAGTGGGGCGGGTCTCGGATCCTCTTCCGCAGGCGCTGGCACTCACTGCCATCGTCATCTCGTTTGCCGCATCTGCTTTTCTTCTTACCCTGTCTTACCGGAGCTGGGTCCTCACCAATACCGACGAGGTCGAAGACGACGTCGAGGATCGCCGCATCTCCCTCCTGACTGAGCGGGCCCGGGAGCGAGAGGAGGCAGATGCTGAAGAGGAACGAACCGGGGACGAACCGTCGTGACCATCGTTGCCATTCCTCTCGTCTTGCCACTGGTCGGCGCCTCCCTGTCCCTTGTCCTGCATCACCGCCCCAGCATGCAGCGTGCGTTCGGGGTTGTGGTCGTTGCCGCGACTCTCGGGTTCTCCAGTGTGCTTCTGTGGATGGTGCGCTCCGGGGAGGTCCTCACCAGTCGGATGGGAGGGTGGCCGGGACCACTCGGAATCGTCCTCGCCGCCGACCCGCTTTCGGCGGTGATGCTTGTGGTGGCGTCACTGATGGCACTTGCGGTGCTGGTCTACGCCATGGGCAGCCCCCGGACGGCCGATCAAACCGACTTCTTCCATCCCCTCTACCTGGTGATGTTGGCTGGCATTGCGATGTCCTTTCTCACCTCCGACCTTTTCAACCTCTTTGTCGGCTTCGAAGTCACACTCACCGCGAGTTACGCATTGATAACCCTCGGCGGGGCCAAGGATCAGGTTCGCCACGGGATGACCTACGTCGTGATCAGCCTGCTCGCATCGATCTTGTTCATCACCGCGATCGCCCTCACCTACGCGGCGACAGGGACCGTCAACATGGCCGATCTCGCCCTGGCAATGGAAACGATGAATCCGGGCCTAAGGTTGGTGCTGAGCGGGCTCTTCCTCGCTGTGTTCGGGATAAAGGCCGCGATTTTCCCGCTGTTCTTCTGGTTGCCCGACTCTTACCCGACCGCGCCGGCCCCGATCACGGCGATTTTTGCCGGCCTGCTCACCAAGGTCGGGGTCTACGCCATCATCCGGACTCAGACCCTGCTCTTCCCATCCGACGGGCCTTCCCGGCTACTCCTGTTCCTGGCCGGGGCGACGATGGTGGTAGGCGTGTTGGGTGCAATTGCACAGAACGATGTGAAGCGGATTTTGAGTTTCCACATCATCAGCCAGATCGGGTACATGATCTTCGGGATGGCCTTGTTCACGGTTGCCGGGATTGCTGCGGCGGTGTTCTACATGGTCCACCACATCATCGTGAAGACCACTCTGTTCCTGGTCGGTGGCCTCATCGAGGAGACCACCGGAACCGGCGCATTGAATCGGATGGGAGGGCTGGTCCATTCCTCGCCCTTCCTCGCCGGCCTCTTCCTCCTCCCTGCCCTCTCCCTGGCCGGCATCCCCCCACTTTCGGGGTTCGTTGCCAAGCTGTCACTCGTGCAGGCCGGCCTGGATGCCGGGGCGTTTGTGACCGTGGGAGTCTCGCTTGCGGTGAGCCTTCTGACTCTGTTCTCGATGACCAAGATCTGGGCCGGGGTGTTCTGGGGCAAGGCGGACCTCGTTGACGAGACCGACAATTCGCCGAAGAGCACACGCCAGCTGTCGAAGCTGATGGTCGGCTCGACCGCGACCCTGGTAGTGGTCAGCCTCGCGTTCGTGGTGGGCGCCGGCGAAATTTACGAGATCGGTCTCCGCGCCGGTGAGATCGCCGCAAATCCCTCGGTTTACATCGAAGCGGTATTGGCGCCATGAGGCATTCGATAGCCATCGTGCTGGCGTTGACCGTGGTGTGGATGGCACTCTGGGAGTCGGCGTCGGTTGGCACCGTCCTCGCAGGGCTGTCCGTCGGTGGATCAGTGCTCTGGCTCATTCCGTCCTATCAAACCGAGGCGCGATTCGCAGTTCGCCCGATCCGTGTGCTTCTACTTAGCGTCTACTTCGCCAGGGCGCTGGTCGTGGCGACCGCCCTTGTGGCATGGGAAGTTTTGACTCCACAGAGCCGTATCAACCAGGGCATCGTGAAGATACCGATGTTGGGGGAATCTAAAGGGCTGGTGACAATCATCGCAAATATGATCTCGCTGACCCCGGGAACTCTCACAATCGAGGTGCGCGAGGATCCGATGACGCTGTACGTGCACGTGCTCCACCTCCGCACCGTTGGTGAGGTACGCGAGGACGTAAGGAAACTGGAGAGCCTTGTCATTGCTGCCTTTGGCAGTGACCGGGTTGCCCCCTCCGGGGAGGTGGCGCAGTGAGCGTTGGGCCGGTGATCGCACTTGGTATTTTGGTGTTGACCGGATTGCTTCACCTCATTCGCCTGCTCCGACCCGGATCGACGGCAGACCGGATTATTGCCGTCGACACATTGCTTGTGGTCATCACCTCTGGCCTCGCTGTTTACGCTGCCGCAACCAGGGACGGCACCTATCTCGACCTACTGGTTGTGGCCTCAATGCTCGGATTCGTCGGGACCGCGATGCTGAGCGGCTTGCTCCGGAAAAGGGACGGATGATGATCGAGTGGTTGTCGGGGTTCTTCATGATTAGCGGAGCTCTCCTCGCCCTGCTTGCGGCTTTTGGGCTCCATCGTTTCGACAACGTGTTTGCCCGAATGCACGCTGCGACCAAGCCGGCCACCCTCGGGCTGGTTCTCATCGTCATCGGTGCCTCATTTCAACTTGCCGACACTGGCGACTCGGTCAAACTCTTCCTCGTCGTGGTGCTCCAGTTCTTCACCGCCCCTATCGGGGCCCATCTCATCGGCCGGGCCGCCTACCGGTCGGTGGTCGAGATCGCCGATACGATCACGATCGACGAGCTGTCAGGCAACTCAGTCGACGAACGCTGAGGTGCCAGCTAGCTAATCTCCGAACGTGATTCGAGGAGATGGAGAGCCGGAAGATCACCAGAGTATTGGTTCGTCCGGTCGAGAGCGAAGGCGAATGACCTGGCACCGATCACGGCTCCTAAATCGGATAGCGTTGCGGGGATGAGCACAAAGAATTGGAAACGCATACGCATCGGCCTGGCGGTGGTGGCGGGCGCCTTGCTGCTGACGGCCTGCGCGGCCGGAGTCAACCCCGAGGTGGGGGCAGCTGCCCCCGATGGTGGCGTTGCCGGGTTCTGGCTGGGCCTGTGGCACGGGATCATCGCCCCGGTCACGTTTGTAATCTCGTTGTTCACCGACAACGTGAGCCTGTACGAGGTCCACAACAGCGGTAACTGGTACGACTTCGGTTTCGTGTTGGGCGCAGGGATCCTCTTCGGTGGCGGGGGGTTGGGGAGCAGGCGGAAATGAACGACGGCCATCGAGCCGGGGAAGCCCTTCCCCGGCCCGATTCGGAATGGTTTGACTGTGCACTCACAATCGATGGTGCCCTGTGATGGAGGCGGCAGTTGTCGAGATCGATATCGAGCTGGCAGACGGTCGGATCCTTCACGCCTACAAGCAGGACATCGAGGCGGAGGTGCATGTGCTCTGGCATCACGGGACCCCGAACATCGGCGCCCCGCCCCAGCCACTCTTCACGGCGTCGGCCCGGCTCGGCCTCGGCTGGTTCTCCTATGACCGCCCAGGATATGGTGGCTCCACACCTCTGCCCGGGCGGGATGTGGCGTCTGCGGCCGAGGACGCTGCCGCTGTCGCCAACGCCCTGGAGGTCGCCCGTTTCGCAGTTGTGGGGCATTCGGGCGGAGGCCCCCACGCCCTGGCGTGTGCCAGGCTGTTGCCCGATCGGGTCACAGCCGCAGTCATCGCCTCCGGACTTGCCCCACTGGAAGCACCAGGGCTCGATTGGTTCGCCGGCATGGTCCCTTCGGGTGAGGCATCGCTGCGCTCCGCGCTCGAGGGCCTCGACGCCAAAGAGAGATACGAGACCTCGGGAGTCGAATACGACCCTGAGTTCACTGCGTCCGATCTCGTAGCGTTGTCCGGTGCGTGGTCGTGGCTCGACGACGTGGTCGGTCCGGCCGTCGAAGCGGGGCCGGGTGGACTCATTGCCGACGACATTGCCTACGTCACGCCCTGGGGTTTCAACCCCGCCGAGATCTCAGCCCCCATTCTTTTCATGCACGGTGGTATGGACCGGATCGTGCCGAGCGCTCATGGCGAATGGCTCGCCGACCGATGCCCGAGAGCCGAGTTTCGATTGTTACCAGACGACGGCCATATCTCGATCCTCAACTCGGCAGTTTCAGCTCTCGAGTGGCTCCGGGAACAGATCGGCTAATCGCTACTCATCGCTGAGTTGGGCTCACTGCCAACTGCAAGGTGAGAGGCGACGCCTGCAACCTCCGTCTGCATTGGCTTCTCTCCACGCGGGTGCCCGCCAGGCCTTCCGGCAGAGATGCGATGCCAGTGCTGTCAGTGTTTCAGGAACCGTCGTTGGATACAGATACTTTGGATACTTCTTCTATCAGTGTCTGGAATGCCGAGGTGAACTCTTTCCACTCGGCGTCCGGCAGTTCCACCGCAGGATCGTCCAGGAGTTGTCCGAAGGCTTCCACTCTCTGTTGCATACCTTCGATATCGACCTTGGACGGATTGCGAATTAGATCGTTAATCACCGAACGAACGTCCCCTTCGAAATCGCTCCAGGCCAGGACCAGGTCCTCCTCGGTGCCCGACATACGGGCTGAAAGTTGAAGGCTCACCTCGCTCAGGGCATCACCAACCTGATCTGCAGATTGTTCGAAGGTGCTTGCAGAAGTGACAGGTGCTGGTTCGGTAGTCACGGAGCGCGCGGCACATGCGGAAGAGGCCAACAGGACTCCGCCCATTACGAATACACGGATTGACACGAGTTGCTCCCCGATCGCCGGGTTGGGTTCTTTATTCGATTTCCTTACCCGTGGTCGGGATCGAATAAACGTGCGCCGGGACGGGGCAAATCGTCAGAAAGACAGGACTGAGTGTGGCGAGGTCAGTGCTCGGCTATGCCCGAAGCGGCGATGAGCTCTACCGGTTCGGTCGCGTGCGCCGGAATGGTGAACTCAAAGCAGGCTCCTCCCAGCAACTCCGACTCCCGGTAGTTGATTTCCCCACCGTGCGCGGTGACCAGGTCCCGCGCCACGGACAGGCCGATTCCGGAACCCAGTTTGCTGTTGTCGTGGTTGTGGGCTCCTCGTTCGAAGCGCTCCCAGATATCGGACCGGTACTTGGCAGGAACTCCGTCGCCATTGTCGTGCACAGAGAAGCTGACAAAATCCCCTGCCGGCCGCGAAACCACGATGATTTCGGAGCGCCCGTAACGCTGGGCATTCGTAATCAGATTGATGAGAACCTGGCGTACCCGGTAGGGCTCCGCCCACACCGAGACATCTTCATCCTCGTTCTCCACCTTGATCCCGGTTCCGCTTCCAAGAGTGGCGACGGTTTCGTTGACGAGGTCGGCAGCTTTGTATTCGACCCGGGTGAGGGCGACATTTTGCAGCCGGTCGCGGGCGACATCGATTAGATCCTTGACGATCACGCCCAATTGTTGGGCCTGGGAGTTGATGGTGGCGAGCATCTCGACCCGCTCCTCCTCGCTCAGTATTTCCCACGATTCGGTGAGGATGTCCGCGTAACCCTGGATCCCGGTGAGTGGTGTTCGCAACTCGTGGGACACCGATGCCACGAGGTCATCCCGCTGCCGAGCCAGGAGCTCTCCCTTTTCCCGGATAGCGAGGTTCTGGCGGAGGACAATGAGCACTGCCACGACCGTGGTCGTGACATTGAGCAGCAAGTCGTTCCCCCCGCTGGTGACTAACCGCACCAGGAACAGGGTGGCGACTGCGGCGTATGGGGCGATCAGCTGCCAGGACGTCTGCGATCGATAACTCGTCTCCCGGGAGAGCGGCTTGCGGGTCACCACCCAGGCGGCGAGGGCAACCATCCCGTAGCTGATGAGCCATAGCCCATCGAGCCAGCCCCACTCGCTGTACGTTCCGGCAGTGCTCTGCAGCGAGAAGATCACGTCGGCAACTGCGGTAAGTGCCACTGCCGCGGAGAGGAGCACAATCCGGAGATCGAGCCTCTGTTCCGATCTGCGCATCGCCAGCACCATGAGAGCTGTCATCAGGAGTACGTCTCCGAAGGGATAAGCAACGTTGAGGAAGCTCTCCAGCGGTGACATTCCCAGACCCACCACTTCGTGGAGGTAGGCGACCCACATCACCACTGCCAGTGATACCGCTCCGGCTGTGGCGTCGATGGCGAGCCGGATCCTTTCGAATCGGCCGGGCCGGAGATAGGGGAGGGCGATTACGCCAGCGAAAATCAAGGGGTACCCGGCCACATAGAAGAAGTCGGCAGGCCCCGGATAAGGGATTTCCCCGCCCTGGGCCTGGAGGGTCCAGACGACCTCTCCGACTCCCCAGCAGAGGACCCCGGCCCCGACCAGTATCCAGGCGAGTTTGGAGCGCCCATGAGCTGTTCGGGCGGCGGCAATAAGGACCAGGCCGGAGGCCAGAGCAGCGATTGTGTACACCCAACCCGAGGTGGAGGGATTGGCGAAGGGACGCCCGCTGAGCAGCGCTGCGCCGAATGCGATGGCCACCACAGCGACTGCAATGGCTACCAGACGAATCCCTGTCGGCTGAGGACCGTTTGGACGAGATGGGAATTGGCGGATGATGAAAGGAACATCGGCGAAGTTATCGGCACACTTGAGGTTCCGACAGCCATTTGGCCCCCGGCCGACCCCTTTTGGCTTCGCCGGGGCTGTGTTCTTGGCTTTCAGGTGGTGTGCGGCGAGTGCCCGGGGCGGGGTGGGCAGACTGGGCTAATCTCGCCGGATGGCTGCGGTGAAGATGTCCGGATTCTGGGGCTGGGCCGCCTCCGTGATCGCGTCGACGGTACCCTCCTGGTCGGTCCGACATTCGCCAACCCGATCTGGGCCGAACTCACCGCGAATCGGGATCCGGACACCCCGCAGTGGATCCCCGCGCGGGCGTCGCAACCCAGCGTGCGCTTTGCCCGAACCCCGGCCGACCTCGAAGGGCTCAGGGAGTCCGGCGACCCGCCACGGGTCGTTTACCTTCAGCACCCATCCGACCCGACGACGTGGTGGAACCTCGAACTCGCCTTTCGAAAACCCGCGTAGGCCGGTGAGCCGGCAGCCCCGGACCGGTCGCCTGCTTTTCGTTGGATTCCCATAGTGACCTTCTGGCAGACGGGAATCGATCTGGCAAACTCGCTGGGCGTGCCAGCGGGATACGGGCACTATTTCGGAACGGACGTGGTCGATGGCTGGGTGGCAGTGTCCCCTCCCGACCGATGGCGACCGGACGACACCGAGCGGCTTCGAGACCTGCTCGGCGACGACGCATCCTAGAGACCGGCCCCGTGGTGCGGTCGCCTGAAATGAACCCTGGTCAGACTCCTGGCGGCTAGCCCTGGTAGGAGCGAGGCTCCTCTCCCAGCGCCTCGGGATGGACCTGTTCACCTCCTCACCGGCCAGAAACGAGACGTGACGCCGGACTGAGTGCTCCTAGGTTCCCCACTCCGCAGGTGGCTCGAGGCGGCCGCCGGCGAAGTGCCAGTACTCCCGCAAGCTGGCGCAGCGCCCGTCGGGCTCGAATTGGAGAAGCAGACAACCGGGCAGGGACACTGGTGCTCCCTCGTTGTCCATAGTTGTCCAAAACTCGACTGCGACCCTGTTGCCTTCTCCGAAAGGGCGGCCCATCCTGACCGAGGTGTCACTCTGGGTTTCGGTTGCCTGCCGCCAATAGGCCCGGATCCCCTCACGACCGACATGTGGTTCTTCGAAGATGTTGGATCGGTATGTTGCGTTCTCGGTGAACAGTGCGGCAACGGACTCGTCGTCGGACTGCTCCCAGGCGAGGCGGTAACTCTCCACCCACTCGTCGATATTCACAGAGGTTCCTTGGGTCGGTTCGGTTGAGAATACCCGACCTGAAGCGGGCCCTCGGCCTGCACCTCCCATGCTGCCGGGGCACCCGGTTATCCTCGTTCGAATGAGGCGGCTCAAATCCGGAGGCGGCTTTACCGCCATCTGGTATAGCCTGGGAAGGGCCCGTCAGGTGGGCGGGCCGTTCAAGCTCTACCGCGCGCTCCGCTCCAAGAACGCCTGCAAGACCTGTGCCCTTGGCATGGGCGGGCAGATGGGAGGAATGGTCAACGAATCGGGCCACTTCCCGGAAGTATGCAAAAAGTCGATCCAGGCGATGACGGCGGACATGCAGGGCGCCATCCCGGAAGGGTTTTTCGATACGTTCGACCTCAACGCGCTCAAGGGGCTTACTTCGAAGGAGCTCGAAGCGTCGGGGCGCATCACCCGACCGCTGTATGCCGGTCCTCTCGACACCAGATACCGGCCGATTTCATGGGACGAGGCAATGACCAGAGTCGGCAACAAGCTGTCAGCCACAGAGCCGGAGCGGTCCCTCTTCTACTTCAGCGGGCGCTCGTCGAACGAAGCCGGGTTCTTGCTGCAGCTCATGGCGCGTATGTACGGGACCAACAACGTCAACAACTGTTCCTTCTACTGCCACCAGGCTTCCGGAGTGGGGTTGTCCAGCGTCACCGGATCGGGAACTGCCACGGTCGTGCTCGAGGACGTCGAGTCCCTTGGTGCAGAAGACGTGGTGATGATCATCGGGGCGAACCCGGCGTCGAACCATCCCAGGCTGATGACCACCCTGATGCACTTCAAGCGGCGCGGCGGGAAGGTTGTCGTGGTCAACCCGCTCAAGGAGCTTGGCCTGGTGAGGTTCAAGGTCCCATCGAACCTGCGCAGCATGGTCTTTGGCTCGGCCATCGCCGACGAGTACGTCCAGCCGCATATCGGCGGCGACATCGCCTTCTTGTCGGGAGTGGCCAAGGCTGTCATCGATTCGGGCGGTGTAGCCGACCGTTTTGTTTCCGAACACACCGACGGATGGGAGGGCTTTCGGGATCACGTCGAATCGCTCGAATGGGAGCGGATCGAACAGGAGTCCGGGGTGCCGCGGTCGATCATCGAGAGGATCGGAGCGCTGTACGTCGCTGCTCCGAACGCCATCTTCTGTTGGGCTATGGGAATCACCCATCACCAGCACGGTGTCGGGAATGTCCAGGCGATAGCGAACCTGGCGATGATCCGCGGAATGCTCGGCCGCCCCGGAGCGGGACTGCTTCCGCTGCGCGGCCACAGCAACGTCCAGGGGATGGGGTCGATGGGGGTGACACCAAAACTAAAAGTCGAGATATTCGCCCGCCTCGAAGCCGATTACGGTGTCGAGCTCCCCAAAACACCGGGTCTCGACACACTCGAATCGATGCTGAGAGCGGCCGACGGAGGGATCGACTTCGCTCTTTGCCTCGGGGGGAATCTGTACGGGTCGAATCCCGACGCGGGTTTTGCCACGCGAGCCCTCGGCTCGATCGGCTTGGTGGTCTACATGTCGACAACCCTGAACACAGGCCATGCCCACGGGCGGGGGAGCGAAACCGTGATCCTGCCGGTTCTCGCCAGGGATGAAGAGCCGCAGTCGACCACCCAGGAGTCGATGTTCAACTTTGTCCGGCTCTCGGACGGCGGTGAGGCCCGCCACTCCGGCCCGCGCTCGGAGGTGGAGGTTATCGCTGACCTCGCCGGGAGGTCCGTGGGCACCGGCCCGGTGGATTGGGAGGCAATGCGGGAGCACCGCGATATCAGGAAAGCCATCGCTCGAATCATCCCCGGCTACGAGAAGATCGGCGACATCGACCGGACCCGCGAGGAGTTCCAGATCGAAGGGCGAACACTTCACGAGCCAAGGTTCGGCACCGATTCGGGGAGGGCGAGGTTCCACAACGTGGAGATCCCGCAGTTGTCAGGCGGGCCAAACCAGCTCAGGCTGATGACTGTCCGGAGCGAGGGGCAGTTCAACACGGTTGTATATGAAGACAACGACCTGTATCGGGGCCAGGATCGACGCGACATCATCATGCTCAGCAGCAAGGACATCGAGGCGATGGGCGTGGTTATCGACCAGCTGGTGACAGTCCGTAGTGACACCGGTGCTCTCCGCAATGTGCTGGTGCGCAAGGTAGACATCCGCCCCGGAAATGCTGTGATGTATTACCCCGAGGCAAACGCGATCATTCCGAAGGCTGCCGACCCCCTGTCCAAGACACCGGCCTTCAAGAACACGGCTATCACCGTCGAGGCCCAGAACCGGACGCTTGCCGTCCTGTAGGATATGTCGGGCTACTGCACTTTTGGCTAACGGTACCGACCGGGCAGACCGATACTTGTAACGATGACGACCACAAAAGCACCGGATTCGACGGATTCGAGGAAAGCGGTGATGTCGCGGGCGCGGCGGGCAACCCGCATCGAGGGCACTCCTGCCTGGGTCGTATTCATTCGCCTATTCATCGGTTTCGGCTGGTTGCGAGCCGTGGCTGAGAAACTGATCGAACCGGGATGGCGGGATGGGACCGAAATCATCGCATTCGTCGAGGGATACTCGGTGTGGACGCTCGGCTGGTACCGCCTGATAGTCGACAACCTGGTTGTCCCCAATACCCAGGTGGTCCTGGTTATCTTGATCGCAGCGCAGATCTTCGCCGGCTTCACCCTTCTCAGCGGCAGACTCCTCGCCTACGGAATCGCGGTCGGGATCTTCATGAATCTGAACTTTCTCGCTGCCGGCTCGGTTGACCCCAACGTGTTTTACCTGTTGAGCCAGGGAGCGATTGCCTTCTGGTTGGTGGAGAGAGGGGCGGCGTCGAAATGGCGGCTCAGGTCGTTGTCGGTGGTTGCGATCGCCATCTATGCCCTGGCCATGGTGAGTATCCCTTCGATCACCACCCTTCATCCGACTCGGGTCATTATCGACCCGGCGATGATGTTCGTATTTCTGGGACTGGCGGCGATCGTTGCTTGCGACCAGGCACACAGGCGGATGACAGGATTCAGGGGATTGCCCGCTATCGATTGGGTTTTGCGACGTGAGGAAGCGGATGTGACCGTCGACGCCGACGCCGGCGTAGTGGAAATTCGCTGACCCTGTCAGGTGATCGAATCGAAGTCACCCGGGGTGTTGATATTTCGCAGGCCCTGCGCTTCATCGGCGGTGATGGGGATTCGGTCGGTTTCCAATTGGGTCAGAACATGGTGGATCGCATTCTGCCCTCCATCCAGGGCCGCTGTCACCGTCGGGAGGGCACGGGTCGAGATTCTGATCGGGAGCGACTGGATCCGGCCATCGGCAGTTTGAAATGCAGTGGCCATCGCGTCTGAGGGGGCGGTCAGCCGGCGGGCCAACCCGGAGGGCATCAGGGGGATGTCGTTGGGACACACCAAGTAAAGGTCATCGAGGCCCGATGCGAGGAGAGCCTCGATTCCGCCGAGGGGCCCGGCACCGCTTCTCAGGTCGGCGACGAACCTTTGCCTCACGGATCTGTCGCCCACAGTGACGACATCGACGCAAACCGCTGTCAACGTCTGGATCACCGCTTCGATCATGGTCTGGCCCGTCGGCAGGACGAGGTCGCCCTTGGCGGTCCCCATCCGGCTGCTGGCCCCGCCGGCAAGTACCGCCCCTGTGTGCGGCCACTTGGGGCTCATCGGAGGAAGTCGGTTGAGAGGGCCACAACGTCGATGTTATCGCAGCCACTCAGGGCGGCTTCGGAGGCGTTGGGCCGGTAATCTGTCAGGGAGGACCGACGCTGCTGCTCCTCGAGGAACAGCAGCCCGATTCCTACCGCCTGGATACCGCCACGACATCAGGAGCACCCAAAATGACCACCACCCAATCGAGCCCGTACCCGGTCCGGCTCGAAATCGATTATCCCGACCAGCTTGATCGGCTCACCACCTTTTTCCGCCTGATCTGGGCACTGCCCATCGTCATCATCTTGTCTCTTCTCACAGCAACGGGCAACGAGACCGTGGTCACCGAGACAGGAGAAGAGGTGACGATCTCGGGTGGGGGAATTGTCGTGGGTCTGTGGCTGGCCACGATGCTCATGATCGTATTCCGGCAGCGGTATCCCCGATGGTGGTTCGACTTTGCACTCGAGTTGAACCGTTTCTCGACCAGGGTGGGTGCGTATCTCAGCTTGCTCACCGACCGATACCCTTCGACAGTCGAGCACCAGTCGGTCCATCTCGAAATCGACTATCCCGATGTCGAGCAGGATCTCAACCAGTGGTTGCCGCTCGTGAAGTGGTTGCTTGCCCTCCCTCACTACATCGTTCTTGCGGCATTGGTGGTTTTTGCTCTCTTCGCGATACTCATTGCCTGGTTTGCGATCCTCTTCACCGGCCGGTATCCGAGAGGTTTGTTCGACTTTGTGGTCGGTGTCGGAAGGTGGGCACTGCGGGTGCAAGCCTACGCCACTCTTTTGGTCACCGATCGATATCCGCCCTTCAGCCTGCAGTAGCCGGCGACCCACAAGCACAACCCGGTAAAGGTGTCCTCGAGCAGGCATCTCTTCACGCGCCAGCCGTGGCTGCTACGACGGACCTGTGCCGGGTGACAATGACCAGCGGTATCAAAAGCAGGACGAGCCCGAGCAGGGCCAGGAACCTGTAATCGCTTGCTTCGAAGACGACTCCTGACGCAATGCTCGCCACCCCGCTGGAGAGCCAGGTGATCGAATCTGCGCGCCCCTGGATGCGTGCCCTCAAGTCGGGGGCGAAGCCCACGGTGAGCAAAGCCGAACCAGCAACGAATCCGAGGTTCCACCCGAGGCCGAGCAGAAAAAGGGCCAAAAGCAAGACAGGTGTGGACGTTGTGGGGGCAACCGCGGCGAGAACGGCAGACGCGCCGAGGAGGAATAGCCCGATCATGATTGTCCGGTATCGGCCGATTCGATCGGCCAACCTGCCGGTGAGAGGGGAAAAGGCGAACATTCCCAGGGTGTGTGCGCTCATCACCAGACCCACAATTCCCAGGCTGAAACCGTGGTGGCGGATGTGCAAAGGTGTGGCAACCATGATCAAGACCATCACCACCTGCCCTGCCACCATGGCCGCCAGGGCCACCTTGACATGGGGCCGGCGAAAGGCATCGCCGAATGAAGGTCTCCCCGTGGCCACCGGGCCGTCGAAGCCTATGGTGGCGGGGTCGGGCCTGAGAGCGACCAGGTAGAGGGTCGCGGCGGCGAGCATGAAAGCGAAAGTGATCAGAAATCCTCCGGCCAGTTCGGAGTACCCCCTTGCCGTGCTCAATGCGCCCCCCGGCTCGAGCAACACCGGGCCGAGCACCGAGCCGATCGTGCCGGCCCACACAATCAGGCTCAGTGCAGATGCCCGTCGGTTGGGCGGATACAACTCGGCGCCTGCGTATCGTGCCAACTGGTTGGAGGCGTGGCCGAGTCCCAGAACAGCCATGCCGACGAGCAGGAACCAGAGGGAACTGACCACCATGGCAAAGACAGCCATTGCCGCCCCAAGCGCACCCATCGAGTAGCCGATTATGAGCCCGGGCCGGCGTCCCCGTTCGGAGATATTCATGGTCAACACAGATGTTCCTACTGCGGTGCCGGCGATGGCGACGGCACCCGGCAGGCCCGCGAAGGTCGCCCGTCCGGTCAGTTCCTCGACCGCCAGCCCGGCCACCGTCGCTGCAGCTATATAGCCGGTAGCGCCAAGTGCCGCGCCGCTGAACAAGGTGATTGTGAGCCGGCGGCGGGTGGACATCGCTGAACCCTACATCCTGAGATGCGGGGTCTGATCGTCGCGAACCGCTCCGGCCCCTGATGCGTAGTGACGGGTAACCGGTGGTCGATATCGATGAAAGGAACGATCATGCGACGAATCACAGTGCTCGTCACCGCTTTCGCCCTGGTGGCATTCACCGCCGCTCCCGCCATGGCAGAGCGCGAGCAGACCCGAATGCTCACCGCTGAGCTAAGCGGAGAGGACGAAGTTCCGGCTGTTGAAAGCGAGGGCCACGGCCTTGCAATATTCAACCTTTCCCGCGATGGAATCCGGTACAAGCTGGCTGTCGGGAACATCGACGAAGTAACCCAGGCCCACATCCATCTCGGAGAGGCAGGTGAAAACGGCCCGGTGGTGGCCTTCCTCTTCGGATTTGTCGATGGTGGCGTGACCACCGAGGGTGTGCTCGCCAGGGGGACCATTACCGAGGGCGACCTCGTCGGCCCACTCGCCGGTATGCCCCTCTCGGCTCTGGTCGATGCCCTGCGCAACGGTGGCGCATACGTAAATGTGCACACAGTCGACCACCCCGCGGGGGAGATCAGGGGTCAGATCGGGTAGAGATTCCCGGGCACTTCCCGGGATAGTCACATGGCCTCCCGCCAGGCGGCACACCCACGTCTCCACAAGACAGGTGCACCCGGTGGCGTCTCCCATTGACCGAGCGGGAGGCCAGGTGATGTTTCACGGGCCCATGCATACCTGGGGTTACCACATGAGAGGGTGCGGTACCCCCAAGGTTGGGGTTGGCTTGCCATCGGCGTAGCCGTGGTCTTGCCCTTCGCGACCTGACGCTCGCACGAGTTGAATCGGCCTTGAAGTCGTTTTAAACCGACTGAGTGTCGGGACGGAGTTGTTTTAACGTGCCGGTCCATGAACGAAACCAACCCGATCGGAGTCCTGCTGATTCAGCTGGGAACACCCGACTCGACCGAGGTTGCTGATGTGAGGTCATATCTCAGACAATTTCTCTCCGACCCCAGGGTCATCGACCTCCCCGCCCCGGCCCGTGCCCTCCTCCTCAATGCCGTCATCCTCCCTTTCCGGCCGCGTCGCTCCGCTGAGCAGTACGAGAAGATCTGGACCGAGGCGGGATCACCTCTCACGATCCATACCGAAAACCTGGCCCGCGAGGTCCAGGCCGAGCTCGGAGACGGCTATCGGGTGGCCTTCGGGATGCGGTACAAGAACCCGCCGATCGCCATTGGGGTCGCCGAGCTGATGGCGGCGAACTGTGAGCGGATCGTCATTCTCCCCTTGTTCCCCCAGTACGCATCGGCCTCCACGGGTTCGGCGCTGGAAGAGGCCCTCCGGGTTCTGGGAGGGCTGTGGAATGTCCCCGATGTGGCCACGATCGGCCCCTTCTACGACGATCCCGGGTTTGTCCGCGCCGTCGCCAGCGTGGCCCGACCACATCTCGATGCTTTCAATCCCGACCACGTGATTCTCAGTTACCACGGGCTGCCTGAGAAGCAGGTGAGGAAGAGTGATCCAACCGGCCGATGGTGTCTCGCCAACGATTCCTGTTGCGACCGGATTGTCGAAGCCAACCGGTATTGCTATCGGGCGCAGTGTTTCGCCACCACGAGAGCCTTGAGCACCGAGTTGGAACTCAACCCCAGCCGGTTCTCGACGACATTCCAGTCGCGACTTGCCGGTCAGAAGTGGATCGAACCGTATACCGACGTCGAACTCGCCGGTCTTCATGCCTCGGAGGTTCGTCGGCTTGCGGTGCTCACACCTTCGTTCACCGCAGACTGCCTCGAGACCCTCGAAGAGATCGGGATCCGGCTCCGCAAGCAGTGGGAGGGGATCGGTGGTGACGATCTACTTGTCGTCCCATGCCTCAACGCCGCGCCCGCTTGGGTCTCCGCCGTGGCCGGGTTGGTCCGGAAAGCGGCTTCGTAGTGCCACCACTACGCACGGCCGAGGATGCGGCCGACACTGATTTCGATTGCCACCCGGTCGGGGTTCTCCCGAGCGGGCCGGTATCTCGCCTCGAATGCTTCAATCGCCAATCGGATCGCATCAGGGTCTCGAACCACGTGCGCCGTGCCTTCCAGGGTCAGCCATCGGGGCCCGTCGACCTGACAGATCGCCGCAACCCCCCTCGCCTCGATGTTCCGCACCTTCCGGGTGCCGTCCGAGCTGATGATCCGGACCAACCTGGCACCGGGGTCGTATCCGAAGGCGATGGCAACCACGTGGGCGGTGTTGTCGTGGCGCAAGGTGGTCAGGGTGGCCAGATGCCGCTCTGTGAGAAACCTGAGTTCGTCAGCGGTGAGATCGGAAGCGTTACGCATCTGCAGGGACGGTACCTCGAGAGGCCGTCAGCTTGAAAAGATCAGACATTGAAGCGGCGTACCGGGAGATCCAGGAGCAGTTCAGCAGCGGTCTCGAGGCGTTGGATGCCGATTCCCAGCTTCGCGTGGACGATTGGGACCGTGATGGTGGCGGGGGAGGGGTCACCCGAATCATCACCGGCCCCGGTCACATCGAGAAGGCGGCAATCAACTTCTCAGCAGTGTTCGGGCCGACGCCAACTGTTCTTTCGGAGAGTCTGGCCGCCGGGAGCACCGAGTTCTACGCAACGGGTGTGTCGATCATCGTCCACCCGCGCAACCCGAACGCTCCGACTTTCCACGCCAACATCAGGTACTTCGAGACGGACAACGGCGATCGATGGTTCGGAGGTGGGGCCGACCTGACGCCGTACTATCTGTTCGAGGAGGACGCCACACACTTTCATGAGACGCTGAAGACAGTCTGCGACGCCCACCCTGTGGCTGACTACCGCACCTGGAAGTCGGCATGCGACCGCTACTTCTATCTGCCTCACCGCGGCGAGGCCAGGGGAGTCGGGGGTCTCTTCTTCGACCATCTCACCGACGATCTCGGAGCGATCTGGAATTTCCTGAGCGAGTTCAGCGGTTCCCTTAGCCGTGCCTATCTGCCGATCCTCGAGCAACGAATCGGGATTGGCTACGGCGAGGATGAGACGAGATGGCACGAGATCAGGCGGGGCCGGTATGCCGAGTTCAACCTCGTCTGGGATCGGGGTACGCGATTCGGTCTGGAGACAGGGGGCCGGGTTGAGTCGATCCTGGCGTCGCTGCCGCCCAGGGCGCGTTGGGATTACCTTTACGAACCGGACCCCGGGACCAGAGAGCAGGCCCTTCTGGACATGGTCCGCGCCGAGCCGCGAGAGTGGATGTAGCGCCGGTTTCCGACTCTCTGTCGGGCTGGCCCCTGATTAGCCTCGGCTCGCCGCCTCAGAGGAAACCCTTGGAAATCTCCGCAGCAAGCTTCGCCTATCCACAACACGAAGGCGCGTTCCGCGCCAGATTGGCCGATTGCCTCACCGGCCCGGCGGAAGTTCGAAAGGGCTTCCTACTTTCCACCTGCCTCCGCGTCGAGATCGCAGTCCCGGGTCCTGAGGCCTTGCTCAGCGAGACCCTCCGTGATCTGTTCGGTGACCTCATCGATGGTGACATCCAACCCCGGGTCCGTTTCCGGGAAGAGGCCGTCGACCATCTCTACCGCGTTGCCGCCGGTCTCGAATCGCCAATTCTCGGTGAGCAGGAAATCCTCACTCAGTTTCGCCAGAGCCTCATCGAGGCGGAGGGCTCGGGACGCGTGGAAGGCGTCTTCGCCCGTTTGCTGGAGACGGCCGTGGCCACCGGCCGGCACGCCCGGGAACTTTTGCCCGGGTCGCCTCACAACTCGATGGCGGCTGTGGCCGCTCAGGCCGTCGGGACATCCCGCCGTGTCGCAGTCCTCGGTTCCGGCATCATGGCCACAGCCGTGGTCGAGGGCCTGGCGCTGCTGCCCGCACCCCCAGAGATCACCGTGGTGGCCAGGAACCCCGAAAAGGTCGCTGAGCGCCCGGGTATCCAAGTCCGTTCCTTCGAAGTGGCAGAAGAGACACTGCGGACGTTTCCTGCCGTCATCTCGGCAACATCGGCCAAGCACCGCCTCATAGACGACCTTTCTCTCGCCGGTGTCGTTGCAGCGCGGAAAGATCCCCTCCTTCTCATCGACATGGCCATGCCCCCCGACTTCAGGCCACCGGAAGGCGCCAACGTCACCTATCTCGATATCGACGATCTCGCCAGGATGGCCGACAGGAGGTCTCGCTCCGAAGGGGCTGACGCCCTAGTCGCAGCTGCCGCTAGGGATGCCTACCGGCAATACCGCGATCACCACGAAATAGGGCCGCTCATCAGCGGCATGATGGACGGTGCCGATCTTCTCGTCGAGGAAACCGTGCGACGATTCTCGGGGAGGCTGCGCCATCCGGAGGACGTAACTGCCCTCCGTCAGGCGGTGCATACCGTGGCGCGGAAGCTCCTGGCAGGTCCTGTTGGGTATCTCAAGAAAGAGGACCGTTCGGCCGAGGCGATCGATGTGATCGCCGACGCTTTTGGTGTCGATGGTGAGTGATCTGAGGATCGCCACCCGCTCGTCTCGTCTGGCGATGGCACAGGCGGGAGCAGTGGCCAACGCCCTGCGTGACGTCCATACCGGTCTCGACATCGCCGTGGTCGAGGTCGAGAGCACCGGCGACATCGACAAGACAAGTCCCGTGGCCACCCTCACCGAAGTAGGTGCCTTCGTTCGCTCGATCCAATTCGCAGTTATCGACGGGAGGGCCGACCTCGCTGTGCACTCCTGCAAAGACCTCCCCGTTGCCGGCCCACCAGGACTGGTTCTCTTCTACCCCGAGAGGGACGAGCCCTGGGATGTGCTTTGCGGCCACGATCTGGAATCGCTGCCCGCCCGGGCGCGGGTTGGCACCGGCAGTCCGCGGCGCGCCGCTCAGCTCAAACTCATCCGACCTGACGTCGAAGTCGTAGAAATCCGGGGAAACGTCGATACCCGACTCGAGAAGATGCGATCGGGTGAATACGACGCGGTGGTGCTGGCCGAAGCGGGCCTGCGTCGACTGGGGATCCAGAGTGTGGCCCGGCATCGGTTCTCCGTGTCCGAGATGGTGCCGGCACCGGGACAAGCAGCAATAGCCGTCGAGGCAGTCGCAGGCAGTCGCGCCGCCGAGCTCGCTCAGGCAATCGATCACCGGACGACAAGGATTGCGGTGGAGTCGGAGCGGGCGTTGCTGGCAAACACCGGGGCCGGATGCCGTTCGGCCCTGGGAGCACTTGGTGTCGTGTCCGACCGCGGTCTGCAACTGAGCGGTTTCGTCTCCGATGAAGACGGCCCCCGTTTTGGGGCGGTCGAAGGAAGTGACGGACCGGCGGTGGCCGTCCGGCTGCAAACGGTCCTCGGCTTGTGATCCCCAGCGTTGCCCTCACGACGACCGCCAAGCGTGCGGCGGAGCTGGCCCCGTTAGCCCGGGCTCACGGGCTCCGACCCGTCCTGCTTCCATGTATCGAAGTCGTGCCGGCCCGCGAAAGCATTCTGGAAGAGGCTCGCCGATCAGCGGCTGACTCCGACTGGCTGCTCGTTACGTCGCCGCGCACCGTTCATTATCTCTGGCCCCACGGCCATCTACCCGACGTTGAAGTGGCTGCAGTCGGGGCCGGGACGGCCGCGGCGGTGACAGGGGCAGGAGGTGCCGTCAGCCTCCTAGGCGCCTCCGGCTCGGTCGCTTTGGTTTCCGAACTCGTCACTCTGGTGGAGAACTTGACGGTGTGCTTTCCTCACGGGCGCGGAGCTGACCTTTCGAAGATGCGGTCGCTGGAGGACACGGCCACGACCGTCACGACCTGGGAGGTGTATGCCACCGAACCGATGCCTCCCGCTCTCGATCCGGTGGATGCGGTCGCATTCGGCTCACCGTCGGCTGTTGAGGGTTGGTCCCGATCGAGGGGCTTCGCAGGAGTTGCGGTCGGTGCAATCGGTGAGACGACGGGTGCGGCCCTCTCTGATCGTGGCCACCCTGCCGATGTCGTGGCTGACCGGCCGGATTACGAAGAGCTGCTGGAGCGGCTCTCCGCCAGCGTGAGAGACAGGAACAGAGTATGAGCGAATTCCCCGGAGCCCGAAGCAGGCGCCTCCGCCGCAGTGCAGCCCTCCGCCGCCAGGTTGCCGAGACGCGGCTGCACCCCGCCTCTTTCGTCCTGCCACTATTCGTCGTCCCCGGAAACGGGATCTCCAGGCCGATCTCGTCCATGCCCGGCCACGCCCAACTCTCGGTGGACCGGTTGCTACCGGTGGTCAAAGACGCCGCAGCTGCCGGAGTCGGCGGAGTGATGCTCTTCGGGATTCCAGCCACCAAGGACCCCACCGGTTCAGGCTCCTGGGACCCTGCCGGCCCGGTGCCTGCAGCCATTGCTGCGATAAAAGATGAAATCGACGACATAGTCGTCTGGGCCGACGTATGTCTTTGCGAGTACACCGACCACGGCCACTGCGGCGTTCTCGACGGGGAAACGGTCGACAACGATGCGACCCTGCCCCTGCTTGCCCGGGCAGCCCTGGCGTATGCCGATGCCGGCGCTGACGTAATCGCCCCATCGGACATGATGGACGGGAGAGTCGGCGCGATCAGGGAGGCACTCGATTCGAAAGGCCATCCCGAGTTGGCGATCTGCTCCTATTCGGCCAAATACGCAAGCGCTTACTACGGGCCGTTCCGGGAAGCTGCCGAATCGGCTCCCGCCTTCGGAGATCGCCGGACCCACCAGATGGACCCTCCCAATGTCAGAGAGGCGTTGATCGAGGTGACGCTCGACCTGGCGGAGGGCGCCGATATGGTGATGGTCAAGCCGGCCGGGCCGTACCTGGATGTCATCTCGGCGGTCCGGAGGGCCACCGATGTCCCTGTGGTGGCATATCAGGTCTCCGGCGAGTTTTCGATGATCGAGGCAGCTGCCGCAAACGGTTGGATCGACGGCGACCGGGTCATGGTCGAATCGCTGACGGCAATTTCCCGTGCCGGAGCCGGGATAACGATCACCTACTACGCCACGCGGGCGGCCCGCCTCCTGGCCGGCGGCTGAAGCCGTGGATTCGAAACCGTCGAGCCAATCGTCTCAGTGGTACCGGCGCGCAGTCGAAGTCATGCCGGGTGGGGTCAACTCCCCGGTGCGGGCGTTCCAGGCCGTTGGGGGCCACCCCCCGTTCGTCGCTTCGGGCAAAGGCGCGATGCTGACAACAGTCGATGGTGACCGGCTCATAGATTTCATCGCGTCGTGGGGGGCATTGATAATCGGTCACGCCGAGCCCGCAATCGTCGAGGCGGTGGAACAGGCGGCTCGCCTGGGGACCTCATTTGGCGTCCCGACCAGTGCCGAGGTCGAACTGGCTGAACTGGTGACTTCGCTGATCCCTTCGCTTGACGTGGTGAGGATGGTCAACTCCGGCACGGAGGCGACCGCATCGGCGATCAGGGTGGCCCGGGCAGCAACTGACCGGCCCGGGATCGTGAAGTTCGAGGGCTGCTATCACGGCCATGCCGACCCTTTCCTGGTGAAGGCCGGTAGCGGAGCAGCGACACTGGGCGAGCCGGACAGCCCCGGCGTCCCGGCGGCGACGGTCGCCGACACCCACATCGCCCGTTTCAACGACCTCGAGTCTGTGGAGAAGGCGTTTTCCGGTAGCGACATCGCGGCAGTCATCGTCGAGCCGGTGGCGGGAAACATGGGTGTGGTACCGCCCGAGGCAGGATTCCTCGAAGGCCTGCGACAGTTGTGTGACCGCCACGGTGCCATCCTCATTTTCGACGAAGTGATGACCGGGTTCAGAGTCGGCCCCGGTGGTGCCCAGGCCCTTTATAGGATCGAACCTGACCTCACCTGTCTCGGCAAAATCGTCTCGGGCGGAACCCCTCTGGCGATGTACGGCGGCCGGGAAGATCTGATGCGCAGGGTTGCGCCCGATGGGCCTGTGTATCAGGCCGGGACCCTGGCCGGCAACCCGCTGGCTGTCGCCGCCGGACTGGCAACGCTCCGCCACCTCGCCGACAATCCCGGCATCTACGACGAGCTCGAACTTGTCGGCGCAGACATCGAAAAAGCACTGGCCCATGCCCTGATTGCGAACGAAGTAGATGGTTGTGTCCAACGGGTCGGAGCGATGATGACAGTCTTCTTCGGACCCGCCAGGGTGCGGTCGTGGGAGGATGCGGTCACCGTCGATCGTGACCGGTTCGCGCGGTTCTTCCAATCTGCTCTCGAAGGAGGCGTTCTCCTGCCACCCTCCCCATACGAGGCGCTGTTTCTGATGCAGGCGCATCGGGATGTTGCCGGGACTGCTGCCGGCGTGCTTGCTGCAGCGATCGGGTCCGCCCGATGACAAAGCTTCTGCTCGATGCACTGAGGCTGAAGCCGTTGGCCCCGCCCCCGGTCTGGATCATGCGCCAGGCGGGCAGATACCTGCCTGAGTACCGCGAGGTGAGAAAACGGCACACCTTTCAAGAGGTCGTATCCACACCCGAGTTGGCCGCCGAAGTGACGTTGCAACCGATCCGGCGCTTCGGAATGGACGGTGCTGTCATCTTCGCTGACATCATGACTCCCCTCGAGGCGATGGGCGTAGAAGTCAGATTCGACCCGGGACCGAAACTCGAGCCGCTGACGCTGGGCCAGGTTGCGGACCTACCTGATCTCGACCCGGAGAGGGTGTCCAATATCGGGGAAACCATCAGGCTCGTGAAGGGCGAGGTTCCCGAAACGACAGCCGTCATTGGATTCGCCGGAGCGCCGATCACCCTGCTCGCGTATCTGCTCGAGGGTGGCGGCTCCAAGGAGTTCATGGCTATGCGGTCTGCCCTGCACGCCGAGCCCGATCTTGCAACAGCCGCTCTCGACAAGCTCGCCCGGTCGATGAGCTCATACCTCGGCTTACAGGTGGATGCCGGCGCCGATGCCGTCCAGCTCTTCGATTCCTGGGCCGGTCTCCTCGGCACGGACACCTTCCGCACGTTCGCCGTTCCGGCCGCCCGCCGCAGTCTCGAGCTCGTTGGTGCACCGACGATCTACTTCGCACCGGGAGCGGGCCACACTCTGGCCCATCAGTCGGACATCGGAGCTGTTGGCTACGGAATCGACTGGAGGGTGCAGATCGGGGAGGCTTTCGCAAGATTGCCGGGGAGGGCTATTCAAGGGAACATCGATCCTGCTGTACTACTGGGCCACCCGGATTCGATCGTCTCTGAGGCCAGGCGGTTGCTGGACGCTGTCGGAGGCAGACCCGGCCATATCGTGAATCTCGGCCATGGCATCGATCGCCGCACGCCTCCTGAGAATGTCGCCGCCTTCGTTGAGGCGATTCGGCGTTGAGAGTCGTCGTCGTCGGTGCTGGGCTCGCCGGGCTCTTCACGGCGTGCGAGCTCATTGCGCAAGGGATCGATGACGTCGTCGTGGTGGACGATTCTCCCGAACCGGGTGGAATCACCCGGACAATCGTGCGCGACGGTTACACCCTGGAGCCCGGAGCCGGCTCGTTTGTCCTCCCGCATCCGGACCTCAATCCTTTGCTCGACCAGGTTGGCGCAAGGCTGGTCTCTACCCGGCCCACTTCATCCGTCAGGTATGTCTACACCGACGATCGTCTCGTGGCGATTCCGGCATCCCCCGGGGCACTTCTGGCTCCGGTCATACCGATCGCGGCCAAAGTGCGTGCTCTTCTGGAGCCCATGATCAGATCGAAATCTCCAAAGGACGAGAGTCTCGACTCGTTCTGCCGGCGAAGATTCGGATCCTCCGCCGGGGAAATGCTCGCGTCGCTGATGGCGGCGGGGGTGTTTGCCGGCGACCCGCGGCGGATCTCGGTCGAGGCGGCGTTTCCCACCCTTTCCAAGCTCGAGGACCACGGCTCGGTTCTGCTCGGGGCGATGAGAAAACGCCGCGCGAGGACCGGCCCGAGACCATCGGCATACATTCCGGTCGGTGGGATGGCCGGTCTCGCCGAGTCGGCCGCCAGCTTCCTCGGAGATCGGCTGCGATCGAATTTCAGGGTCGATTCCGTGCATGAGGAGGACGTCGGCTGGGTGGTCCTGGGACCGGAAGCTTTGGCAGCCGATGCGGTTGTCATCGCTGCCGACCCCACCCAGGCAGCAGCGATGCTCGATGGTGACCTGTCCGTCCTACTTGCGAGGGCGGAAGGCGCTCCAGTTGTGGTCGTTGGACTGGGCGGGTCCGACGACGATGCGCAGATCCCGGACGGATTTGGTGCGCTGGTTCACTCAGGCGACTCGATGATCATCCGGGGCATCCTGTTCGAGTCTTCCTACGCCCTCGGGCGGGTACCCGAGGGATCGTGGCTTCTGAAGGTGATTGCCGGAGGGGCCACTGCACCCGGCGTGGTGGATTGGGAGAAAGGGCGGCTGGTCGAACGACTCGTGTCGGAAGGATCCCGGATAGTTGGCGCCGAACTCGATCCAACGTTTGTCGAAGTTGTCCGGCACCGGCGAGGCATTCCCCAATATGGGATCGGCCATATGCGGTGGCTCGATGAAATCGACGCTCTGGTCGCCGCCCGTCCCGGGCTTGCTCTAACCGGATGGGGTTACCGAGGAGTGGGAGTGGCAAAGATTGCCAGTGATGCCCGTGCTGTCGCCTCGAAACTCGCCTGCGACGCGCGTTAGCTCAAACCCGGTCGACGAGTTGGGCGACGTCGAGAGTCACCAGCACCACGAGGAATGAGATCACGCCGATGTGCAGAGCCGTGATCGGCTTGCGCCACGGGTGACGGAGGACCCAGAAACGACGCATGCTGAAGAGGTTCGCCCCGATGGCGACGGTTCCGATGACGATCCCGAGGCCCGGGCCGACCCCGGGGGCGATACCAAGCAGCGGTGTGACGAAGGGGAGGATGACATAGGCGAGAACGCATCGAATGCCCGACACCAGCATCGAAATGCTGAAGCTTCTCTGCGCCTTGCCGAGGGCGGCGGCAGGTGCCGGTTTTTCGGCGAGGTCGGTGTCGGCGGTTGGGGCGCGGTCCATGGGGATGACGTTAATCGCGATGTGCCCGAGTGTGGCATTCCCGCCAGTTCCAGGATCAAGACCCGGGTACCAGGTCGAGATGGCGCTGCCAGAGCCCGGAGTAGACCCCGCCTCCGGAGAGGAGAGACTCGTGGGTTCCTCTTGCGACGATGCGACCCGCGTCCACAACCAGGATCTCATCGGCCGCAATGATGGATGCCAGCCGATGGGCTACGACTATCAGAGTCCTCTTCCCGCGTTCGCTGGCGATTTCGTTCAAGACCAGGCGCTCCGTGGGACCGTCCAGTTCCGAGGTCGCTTCGTCCAAGACCAGCACCTTCGGATCGCGGAGGAAGGCACGGGCGATAGCCAATCGCTGACGTTGTCCACCGCTGAGGGTGCCTCCGAGCTCACCGACCGCTGTGTCGAGTCCATCATCGAGAGAGCTCAGCCAGGTTCCGAGTTGGGCCCGATCGACTGCATCCCGCAATTCCTCACGGGTTGCTGTCGGCCGGGCGAGGAGGAGATTGTCGGCCAGTGTCCCGTGAAAGATCTCTGTTCGCTGTGGCACCAGGGTGACCGCCTCCCTGAGTCGGGACTGCTCGACGCCGCTCAGCTCTGCGCCTCCCAGGGTGATCCGGCCGGCGTCGGGATCGCGGAAGCGGGCAAGGAGTTCGACCAGCGTCGACTTCCCGGAGCCCGATGGCCCGACAATCGCCACGAAACTCTTGTCCGGAATCACGCTGTCTACGCCGGATAGGGCCGGAGTGTCGGCCCCGGAGAAGGTGACGGATACGCCTTCGTAGACGACAGCTCCGTCCGCCGGGATCTCGGTGCCGGGAGATGTCGGCACGGGCGGCCTCCGGTCCGCCAGCTCGTAGAGTCGTCCTGCCGCGGCAAGCGCCTGTTCGAGATCGGGGACGATCTCTTCAACCGCGCGGGCCGGGGCAGTGCCAACCCAGGAAATGACGATTGCGGCGGCGAACCCGGGGATTCCGATGAACCCTGCGCCGAAACGCTCCGCTGCGACGGCAAGCATCGTCACCACCGCCCCGCCGGCGAGCAGATCGCCGAGGCCAACCCGGAACGCCGACATGTGCGCCAGGGAGCGGAGGGTGGATGCGCTGGCCCTGGAACGGGCTTCGATACGGCTCGAGACGACCTCACGCGCGTCGAAGATCGCGATCTCACGTGCTCCTTGTATGGCGTCGGTGAACAACGCCGCAGTCTCCCCGCTTTGGTAACGGGCGTCCTTTGACAGCTGTGCCACCCGGCGCGCCCTGATCCACGGCGGCACCGATGCCATCAGCAGCGGGAATGGGAGGAAGGTCAAGGCGAGGAAGGGGTCTATCCACACTGCGATTCCGATGGCAGCCAGTACCGGTACCAAGATTGCACCTGCAAGGGGAGCGATCGTATGGGCGTAGAACGGCTCGACCCTGTCGATGTCTCCGATCACCCTGTTGACGAGGTCGCCCGTTCGGTCGTCCTCGAGGCCGGCGGGGGCGAGCGGGACAATCCTCCGATAGGTTTCCGATCTCAAGCCGGCGAGCAACCGGAACGCAACCGCGTGCCCTGTGAATTGCTCTATATACCGGAAGGTGCCCTTGACGACAGCCATCCCGGCAAGCAGCAAGACGAAACCGGCCAGGGAGTCATTGGAGCCGAATCCCACCAGGATGCCTGCGGCAAGAGCCGGAATTGCCACGCCGAGACCCTGATTGATGACACGAGAGGCGGCCGATGCGGTCATCAATGGTGCGAGGGGCCGCAATTCGATCAGGAGGCGGCGGCTGATCTGGCGCCTGTTCACAGCCATTGCTCGATTCCGTCGCTTTGCTCGAGACGGCGTCCCGCCTCAGGTCCGGTAACAACTCCTTCAACCTGCCCGTCTGCGATGAATATCACCTTGTCCACCCCGGAAATGGTGGAGCGACGATGTGCGATGATCAGCACGGTTCGGCCGACAGTCAGTCGTTCTATCGCATCGCGCATCCTCGCTTCGCTTTCCAGATCGACGTTCGACGTGGGCTCGTCGAGTACGACCACCGGCGCGTCGAGCACCAGGGCCCTCGCCACTGCAAGGCGCTGTGCTTCGCCCCCGCTCAATTGGAGGCCGCGCTCACCGATCTGAGCATCGAGACCACCGGGACGTTGCTGCACCGTAGTGGCCAGACCTACTGCCTCGAGAGCCGCCCACAGCTCCGCCTCGCCGGCTTCGGGCCTTCCAATTGACAGGTTCTCCCTGATCGAGCCGTGGAACAGAAATGGGCGCTGGGGCACGAGCACGGGGACACCGCCAACCCGGACCGACCCGCTTTGCGGATGGAGGAGACCCAACAGCAGATGAGCGATGGTGGTCTTCCCTGCACCCGACGGCCCGACAAGGGCGACCCGTTGGCCCGGCTCGATGGCAAAGGTGATACCACGGGCACCCTCGGTTCCGTCCGGATACGTGAACGAGACTTCATAGAATTCGATGGAACCTTCTCTCAGGTCTCCGGTAGGCGGCGCGGGTTCTTGCAGTTGGCTTGCTTCGGCGATGAGGCTCTTCACCTCGGCTGCCGATGCCCTGCCGATGGCGCCCACATAGAAGAATCTTCCGATCTGGCTCAGCGGTTCGATGAGCATCACCCCGAGGAGGACTATGGCGATTGCCTCGCCGACCGTGATCGCGCCGTACATGAGCCGGATCGCTGCCATGAGGGAAGCGGCAACGACTGTGCCCACTGTGAAGAGCGTGTCGACGGCGAGTAGCGCAAGCTGGTTTACTCGGAGCAAGCTCATGGTCTCGGTCCGGAGGCGCTCTGCTTCTAGCGCGATTTGCTCGCCATAGGCATCGGCCCGGTCCAGCACCTTCAATGTCCTTACTCCCTGAATTCCATCGAGGAAACGGGCGGCGAGTTGGTCGGCGGTCGCTCGATATCGGGCGCTGACAGAGGCGAATCTCTTTTCGAGCATACGAAGCAGCAACGGAATCAGGGGAAGTACAAGGACGAGGACCAACGCAGTGGCAAAGTCGATTGTCGCCACTACGACAGCGATAAGGATGGGAATCGACATCCCGGTCACCAGTTGGGGGAGGAAGGTCCCAGCCAGCGCCCCCACGGCATCGATGCCCTCGGTTGCTTTCGTCACGGTGTCTCCTGTCCTTCTCCCCGACCATGGCCCTACTTTGAGGACGGCGCCGAGGGCGCGACCCCTCAGATCGGATGCGACCCGGATGGAGGTGGTCGTGGCGGCGACCGGCACGAGGGAGGAGGTCAATGAGCGGACGACGAGGAGAGATCCGACCAGGGCCAACGATGGGCCGAAGTCTTGACCGGAGACGACACGGTCGACGAAATTGCCGATGGCGAGCACCGCTCCTGCTCCGAGAAGCGCACGTATCCATCCCAGGACGATCGAGAGGCGAAGACTGCTCCTGCCTGCTGAGTAGAGGGAAGGCTTCGATTCGGTTGCCGGGGCAGATTCGGCGGCTGTCATAGATGACGGCTCATCCTATGACCGGTAGCGGTTAAGGAGGACCGGGGGCTATGACACGCGTTCCACCCCGGTGCAGTGGCCTTCTTGCAAGCAAAACCCCGGGCGGGGAACCCGGGGTTTCGCTCCTCTGTGGGGAGCCTGTCAGGGACCGATCGGCGGACCTGCCGGGTTCTCGCCCGATTTCCCTGGTGAACTGTCTGTTTTGCCCGGCGCCTCATCAGACTTGCCCGGCGGGTCCGCCGGTGCTGCTGAGTCGCCATCCGGGCCGGGAGAGCTGTCGAAGGGAGGTGTGAATGCCTGGTCGGAGTTCCCGGGTCCCGGTTGGCCTGGCTCTGGTTCTCCTGTGCCCCGTTGTCCTGGGCCGGAGTGGAAGCTGTCGTTGGCTCCGAGCAGCCGCGCCATCTCAGCCACACTCTGGCCAAAATTCGCGCCCTCGAGGGCGGGGTCTTCGAGCATTGCGGCCATCTCTTTGAGCAGTGCCGCGACGGCGGCCCTCACTTCCAGAGACCCGCCCTCATCATCAGCGGCATCCGTATCCCCAGCACCAAATCGAAGGGAATCAGAATTGTTTGCTGTCTCGTTGGAGGTTCGAGCGTTGAGTTGCTCGGCTTCGATGATGCCAACAGTTCGAACCGCGTGGTCGACGGCCTCAGCGAGCTGG
>JBBDMR010000018.1:0-37672 GCA_040878225.1 Acidimicrobiia bacterium | reverse complement strand
CAACCGGCTTCCGGTCCACCCGCGCCACCCCTATGTGGGCGACCTCGTCTACACAGCCTTCTCGGGTTCACACCAGGACGCAATCAAGAAGGGATTCGCGGCACTTCCCGATGACTACGAGGTCTGGGGAGTGCCCTATTTGCCCATCGACCCCAAACATGTCGGGCGGAGCTACGAAGCTGTGATCAGGGTGAATTCCCAGTCGGGCAAAGGCGGGGTCGCATACGTGATGAAGGAAGAGCACGGCTTCGACCTACCACGGCGACTTCAGATCGAGTTCTCGAAGACCATCCAGACGATTACGGAGAACACCGGCACCGAGATCACCCCCGACGCCATGTGGAGTGCCTTTCAAGCCGTGTATCTCCCGGACACACCGCGCCTCCAACTGCTGGGACACGAGCTGCACACCTCGACTCGCTCCGACGGGGGCCGAACGACCGTCCAGGCGACGATTGGCGTCGGCGGCGATGAGGTAGGCCTCGAGGGAGTCGGAGACGGGCCCGTGGAGGCCTTCGTCAACGCCATCGCGGGGCATTTCGGCGAGAGTTTCGATGTCGACGACTACACCGAGCATGCGATCGGCCGGGGAGCCTCGGCCCGGGCAGTTGCCTACGTGGAGACCTCGTCGGATTCCGGTGAGATCAGGTGGGGGGTCGGGGTCGACGCCAACATCACGACGGCGTCACTGCTTGCGGTGCTCCGCGGATTCGAACGGCTCCATCTGGATTGAGAGTGCCTACTCAGCGCTTCTCGTTGCCCCGCTTGTAATTGCCGGTCATCCGCGCCATGACTTCCTGAGGGTCACGCGTCTCGACACGATTCAGGAACTTCTTCGCCCTTTCGCCACGGAGCACGGCTGCCTTGTGTCCGTTGTGTTTGATGATCACCTCGCCGTTCTTGCGGCGGGTGTAGCTGAAACCTGAAGGTTCGGTCATTTCATAACCTTATCGCCAAAAGCGCACAGCAGACAGTGAGCACCAGGGCTACCGGAGCCCAGATCCTCTCCACCTTCGACGGCGAGATGAGGTTGATCACCGTGCTCAAACCAAACAGGCCGGTAAGCACCCAGAGGCCGGCCACTCCCCCGCTCGAATTCCCGTCGCCAATCACTCCGGCGCTGTCGAGGATGAAGGCAGCCACGGCGGGATAGAAAAACAGACCGGCTACGGCGCTGCCGATCCGGTACGCGGTCGGGAGCCTGCCGGGATGGCGGCCTCCCCACGAAGCGGCGCCCCAAGGTGCTCCTGTCGCGAGAGCGACCTGAAACAAGGCGATGATTCCGAGGAGAGTCGCCGCAATTATCGCCACCGCCGCCATGACGGGGGACGTTACACAGTGGACAACAGCGGAGCGCCATGAAAGGCGGGTGCCGTTAGAGTCGCTTCGCAATGAATCAAGCCGCATCCATGACCGGGCCTCGATCGGCCCGACCGGGCCGGCTCAAGCAGGCATTCTCGATCCTGGTCGTGCTGCTGGTGCTCGTCTTCATCTGGGAGGCATACAAGCTGATCTGGCTGCAGATGGGCTGGATCAGACCGGTCCGACCTGATGGCACCACCATGCCCCACGTTTGGGACATGTTCATCGAGTTGTTCCGCCCGGTGAGACGAGGCGGGGATCTCCTCATTTTCGACCTCAGTGCCCGCGCTCTATTCACACTCCGGGAAGCTTTTGCGGGCTTTGTCATCGGGGGTATGTTTGGATTCGGGCTGAGTGTCCTCTTTGTCCGCTCCCTTCTGCTGGAGAGAGCCTTCATGCCTTATGTGATCGCCAGCCAGACGATCCCGATCATCGCTATAGCTCCGATGGTGGTGGTCTGGGGCGGTCGTTTGGACATTCCGCAGTGGCTCTCCGTTGCGGTCATTTCCGCCTACCTGACCTTCTTCCCGGTGGCCATCAACACACTGCGAGGGTTGCGCTCCCCCGACCCGAGTGCGATGGAGTTGATGAGGTCCTACGCTGCGACGCCGTCGGAGGTGCTCTGGAAGCTTCAGGTCCCTGCTGCTCTTCCTTATATCTTCACGGCCCTCAAGGTCTCCGCCACCGCCAGCGTGATCGGTGCTTTGATCGGTGAGCTTCCGGCAGGCTTCGGGGAGGGTCTGGGACGCGCGCTGCTCACCTTCTCCTCCCAGTTCGGAGCGCGCTCGGTGAAGCTCTACGCAACCGTGATTGTCACCGCGATCGCGGGAATACTCTTCGTCGGTGCTGTTCTCCTTGCCGAACGACGGTTCGTTCCGGAAGGAAACCGGCTCCCCTACGACGTCGAGCTCAAGGTGGAGGGTCAGATTTGAGCACTGTGAGTGTGGTCGAGGCTGTCGACCTCGGGAAGACCTTCGGCTCGGGATCGGAGGCGATAACTGCCCTGAGCGGGATCGACCTGTCGATCGAAAGCGGCGAGTTCGTTTCCTTGATCGGACCCTCAGGATGTGGCAAGAGCACACTGCTGCGTCTCATCGGCGACCTCACACGCCCGACCAGCGGTGAGATCACAATCAATGGAAAGAGTGCCGAGCAGGCGCGGAGGGATCGCGACTACGGGATCGTCTTTCAGAAGGCAACACTGCTCGACTGGCGAACCGTATCGAAAAACGTCGAACTCCCCCTCGAGATCATGGACGAAGGCGGGCGTGCCGAACGAGCGGCCGAAATGCTCGAGCTGGTCCAACTCAACGATTTCACCAGCCACTACCCGTGGCAGCTTTCAGGCGGCATGCAGCAGAGAGTCGCCATCGCCCGTGCCCTGGCGTTCAAGCCGTCCCTCCTGTTGATGGACGAGCCTTTCGGGGCACTCGACGAGATGACCCGAGAGTTGATGCAGCAGGAGGTCCTCAGGATCTGGACAGAAACCGGCACCACTGTCGTCTTCGTGACCCATTCGATCCCTGAGGCGGTGTTCCTCTCGACCCGGGTGGTGGTCATGTCGGCCCGGCCGGGCCGGATCAGCCACGTCATCGACACCTCACTCCCCCACCCCCGGACCGAAGACACCCGGGAGTCGCCTGCGTATTACGACAAAGTCACCGAGGTGCGAGAAGCCCTCCGGCAAGGGGACCGGAGACGATGACCTCGAATCCGATGGATGCCTTCAGCGGGGACCTTCCGGCGGGCACATCGACCCCCTCCCTGCTTGGGGCACGGCTCAGGACTTATGGCCCTGCCCTCGCCCTCTTCGTTGGCGGCCTTCTCGTCTGGGAAGCGGCTGTGAGGGTCCTCGACATTCAGGCGTTTGTCCTCCCGAAACCGTCATCGATATTGGATCGGTTGATCGCCCAGTGGTCGGTGATCATTGCCGCGGCCGGCAACACCATGATCGAAGCGCTGGGAGGCCTTCTCGCCGGGACCATCTCCGGAGTGATCATTGCTTTGATCACCGTGCGCTGGGCCGGGGCGCGGCAGGGAATCATGCCGTTTGCCATAGCCACCAACTCCATCCCGATCATCGCCCTGGCGCCGATCCTCAACAACATGTTCCCGATAACCAGTCCCGTCTCGAAGATGGCAGCGGTGGCAATCGTGGTCTTCTTCCCCGTCATGATCAATACCGCCCGTGGGCTCACCGAAGTAGACCAGTCGGAACTCGAATTGATGCGATCGTTTGCTGCGAGCCCGCGTGAGGTGTTCGCTCGCGTTCGGATCCCTCGCGCCCTTCCCTATTTCTTCAGTGCAATGAAGGTGGCAACGACGCTGTCGATCATCGTTGCGATCGTCGCCGAGTACTTCGGCGGGCCCCAGGATGTTCTCGGCCAGTACATCATCGGCAAGGCGAATCTCTTCGTGTTTCCTGATGCCTGGGCCGCGATCGTCGTGGCCGCTGTCATCGGGATCGCCCTCTACGGGCTGGTCCTGGTAGTAGAGCGCCTGAGCATGCCATGGCACGTGTCGTTCCGGGCCGCCGATGAGAACTGACGACGCGCAGCCCGATTGATGGATACTCTGGATCGAATAAACCCCAAGGAGGAAACCGTGAAAACGCAGAAAACATCCTGGAGGAAGCTGCTTGCGTTGATGCTGGCAATGGCCTTTGTTCTCGCCGCTTGCGGCGATGACACCGTCGGGAACGGAGGCACCGTCGACCCCGGTGAAGGCGGTGAGGGCGGCTCGGAGGACTGCGAGGAACTCGAGGAGATCAGGGTCCAACTGCAATGGGTGGCCCAGTCGCAGTTCGCCGGATACTTCGTTGCGAAGGACCTCGGCTTCTACGAGGACGAGTGTCTCGATGTCGAGATCCTCGAGGGTGCTGTTGAAATCGTACCGCAGACGGTCCTGGCCACCGGTGGCGCCGAATTTGGCCTGGCCTGGGTTCCGAAGGCATTGGTTTCAAGGGAACAGGGTGCTGACATCGTCAACATCGCCCAGGTCTTCGAACGTTCAGGAACGCTCGAAGTCTCCTTCGCAGACTCCGGCATAGATTCTCCCGAAGACTGGGCCGGAAAGACAGTTGGCAACTGGGGTTTCGGCAACGAGTACGAGCTCACCGCCGCCATCGAGTTGTTCGGCGTGGAGGATGTGGAACTTGTCGGTCAGAACTTCGACATGCTGGCACTTCTCAATAGAGAGCTGGACGCAGCCGAGGCGATGATCTACAACGAGTACGCCCAACTCCTCGAGGCGGAGAATCCCGACACCGGGGAGCTGTATCAGCCAGAGGACTTCAACGTCATCGACTTCAACGAAGTTGGCACCGCCATGCTCCAGGACGCAGTGTGGGTGAACGCCGATTGGATCACCGAAGAAGGAAACGAGGATGTCGCGGTGCGGTTCCTCAAGGCAACCTTCCGCGGGTGGATTCACTGTCTCGACAACTTCGACGAATGCGTTGAGGTCGTCCTGGACAACGGATCGACCCTGGGCGAAAGCCACCAGGCCTGGCAGCTCAATGAGATCCTTGGCCTCATCTTCCCTGCCAGCAACGGAATCGGAGTGATGAACGAGCCGCTCTGGGATCAGACGGTCGAGGTGGCGACGGGCCAGATCGAGGAGCTCGAGGGAGTGGAGGTCTCAGGAGACGCCTATCGCACCGATCTCGCCCAGCAGGCTGTGGACGAGTTGCGCGAGGAAGGCCTCGATGTCCGAGGTGAGTCCTACGAGCGGAGAGACATCGAGCTCCAGCCCGGGGGCGAGTAAGGCTGAGGGTGTGGGAGCGGACCCCGTTCGCTCCCATGCCGACTCGTTGGCTAAGTTTCATAATGCCGGGGGTTCTCTTCCCCGCAGAATGGAGATCCAAATGGCAAACATCGTCCGAGCGGCCATCGTCCAGACCGAATGGACCGGCGACAAAGATTCGATGATCAAGAAGAACGCCGACTACGCACGCGAAGCAGCGAAACAGGGTGCTCAGGTGATGTGCTTCCAGGAGATCTTCAACGGGCCGTATTTCTGTCAGGTCCAGGAGAACGAGCACTTCGACTATGCCGAGCCGATCCCTGACGGTCCGACCACCAAATTGATGCAGGATCTGGCCAAGGAGACCAAGATGGTCCTGGTCGTTCCGATCTTCGAAAAGGAAGACGACGGTTTCTACTACAACACCGCAGCGGTGATCGACGCCGACGGCACCTACCTCGGCAAGTACCGCAAGCAGCACATCCCGCACGTCAAAGGTTTCTGGGAGAAGTTCTACTTCCGCCCCGGGAACGGCGGCTACCCGGTCTTCGACACGGCTGTGGGGAAGGTCGGCGTCTACATCTGTTACGACCGCCACTTCCCTGAAGGCTGGCGGGCGCTCGGACTCAACGGGGCCAAGATCGTGTTCAACCCGAGTGCAACCAGCCGCGGGCTGTCGATGTACTTGTGGAATCTCGAACAACCTGCCGCCGCGGTGGCCAACGAGTACTTTATCGGGGCGATCAACCGGGTGGGCAAAGAGGAATACGGAGACAATGACTTCTACGGGTCTTCTTACTTCGTCGGGCCCCGCGGCCAGATCGTGGGAGAGGCCGCCTCGGACACCGAAGAGGAACTGGTGATCAGGGACCTCGACCTCGACGAGATCGACGAGGTGCGGAAGCAGTGGGCGTTCTACCGCGACCGCAGGCCCGACGCCTATGACGAGCTGGTCGCTCCTTGACCACCCACGCCGAACTCCTCGCCCGGCACAAGGAGGTGCTGCCATCCTGGCTGGCCCTCTACTACGACGAACCGATCTCCCTGGTCGACGGCGAAGGTCGCCGGGTCATCGACGCTGAAGGCAACGAGTACCTCGATTTCTTCGGAGGCATCCTGACCACGATGTCGGGTTACAAGATCCCTGAGGTCGTGGCGGCAATACGGGAGCAGGCGAACAAGATGCTCCACACCTCGACGCTGTACCTGATCGAGTCCCAGATCGAGCTGGCCGAGAAGATCGCCGGGCTCTCCGGGATACCGGACGCGAAGGTGTTCTTCACCAACTCGGGAACCGAGGCCAACGACGCCGCTCTGATGATGGCCACCCAGTTCCGGAAGTCGAACCAGATCATTGCGGTGCGGGGCAGCTACCACGGCAAGTCCCACTCGACGGTGGCGATCACCGGCATCCGTTCCTGGTCGGCGACCCAGCTCACCCCGTTCCACACCGTCTATGTCCACGGGCCTTACAAGTACCGGAGCCCGTTCGGGCACCTTCCGGACGCCGAGTTCATAGCTGCCTGTGCCGACGATCTGCGCAACATGCTCGAAGTGGCGGTCTCCGGTGACGTGGCTGCGATGATCGCCGAGCCGATTCAGGGCGTGGGCGGCTTTGCCACCCCCCCTGACGGGTTCTTCGGCCCGATGAAAGACCTGGTCGACGCCCAGGGCGGCCTGTTCATCAGTGACGAGGTCCAGACTGGCTGGGGGCGGACCGGTGAGCACTTCTGGGGCTATCAGGCCCACGGGATAACCCCCGATCTGATCACCTTTGCCAAAGGGCTCGGCAACGGGCTGGCAATTGCCGGTGTGATCGGCAGGGCCGATGTCATCGACTGCCTGTCGGCAAACTCCATATCCACCTTTGGCGGCAACCCGCTATCGACCGCGGGAGCGCTGGCCAACCTGGAATACCTGCTCGCCAATGACCTGCAGACCAACGCCTACAAGGTGGGCCAGCGTCTCAAGTCCGGAATAGTGGACATCCAGACCCGCTATCCGATGATCGGTGACGTTCGGGGCAAAGGATTGATGATCGGAGTCGAATTCATCCAGAAGGGCGGCAAAGAACCCGATCCCGGCACCACGGCAGCGGTAATGGAGGCAGCGAAAGCCAAAGGCCTTCTCATCGGCAAGGGCGGCCTGTACGGGAACACCCTGCGGATCGCCCCTCCCCTCTCGTTGACCGAAGAAGAGGCCGACGAAGGGCTCGACCTGTTGGAATCCGCAATCGCCACTGCGACGGAATAGGAGCGCGACCATGGGAACCACATTGATCAAGGGTGGGACAGTTGTCACCGCCACCGAGAAGATGGAGGCTGACGTCCTCATCGATGGGGGCAAGGTTGTCGCCCTGCTCGGTCGCGACCACACAGTCGAGCCGGACGAGACCATCGACGCCAGCGGCAAGTACGTGATGCCCGGTGGTATCGATGTCCACACCCATATGGAGCTCCCGTTCGGCGGAACCTTCGCTGCCGACACCTTCGAGACCGGAACCCGTGCTGCGGCGTGGGGAGGCACCACGACCATCGTCGACTTCGCAGTGCAGACGAAGGGTGAGTCTGCGATGGATGGGTTCGAAGCCTGGATGCGCAAGGCAGAAGGCAACTGCGCCATCGACTACGGCTTCCACATGATCACGGGTGACATCAACGAGCAGACCCTCAAAGAGATGCAGATGCTCATGGACGAAGGTGTGAGCAGTTTCAAGATGTTCATGGCCTACCCCGGGGTCTTCTATTCCGACGACGGTGAGATCCTCCGCGCCATGCAGAAGGGAGCGGAGATCGGGGCCACCATCTGCATGCACGCCGAGAACGGGATAGCAATCGATGTCCTCGTCGAGCAGGCGTTGCAGAGGGGAGAAACCGACCCGATCTATCACGGGATCGTGCGCAAGTCGATCCTCGAGGGTGAAGCCGCTCATCGGGCGATCAAGCTGGCCGAACTCACCGGAGTCCCCCTCTACATCGTCCATCTCTCTGCCAAAGAAGCCCTCGACGCTGTCATCCAGGCGCGAGATGAAGGGCGCAACGTGTTCGCCGAGACCTGTCCGCAGTACTTGTTCCTCTCCCTCGACGACATGGGCAACGGGTTCGAAGGGGCGAAGTATGTGGCCTCCCCGCCTCTGCGTGATATCGCCGACGGTCACCAGGAACGGTTGTGGCAGGGCCTGCGGACCAACGACCTCCAGGTGGTGTCCACCGACCACTGCCCGTTCTGCATGGGCGAACACCCGCAGTTCGGCACCCAGAAACAACTCGGTGCCGACGACTTCTCGAAGATCCCCAATGGGATGCCGGGAGTGGAGAACCGCTTCGGGCTCATCTACAACGGTGGTGTCGCCGAAGGACGGATATCGCTGAACCGCTTCGTCGAGATCGTGGCCACCACGCCGGCCCGGATGTTCGGTATGTACCCGGAGAAGGGGACAATCGCAGTGGGATCGGACGCCGATATCGTCGTCTTCGATCCGAAGGCGAAAACGGTCATCTCGGCCGAGACCCACCACATGAACGTCGATTACTCCGCCTACGAGGGTTACGAACTCGCCGGAAAAGTCGATATCGTCCTCTCCCGGGGCAAGACCGTCATCGCGGGGGACGAATACCTGGGAAGCCCTGGTGACGGGCAGTACCTCCGCCGTGGAACAAACCAGTACCTGATATAGGAGCCTGGGAGGATTATGAGAATCATCAGTCATTGGATCAACGGAGAGACCGTCTCCGAAGCACCGGAACGCACCGGTGCGGTGTACGACCCCACCACCGGGCAACAGCGTGCCGAGGTGGCCATGGCCACTCCCGATACCGTCGATTTGGCGGTGCGCACCGCCAAGAACGCTTTCGAGACATGGCGGGATTCGTCGCTGACAGGACGCCAGAACATCATGTTCGCCTACCGGGAAATGGTCGTTGCCCGCAAAGACGAGATGGCAACCCTGCTCAGCGAGGAGCATGGGAAGACGCTGGACGACGCCCGGGGAGAGGTGCAGCGCGGCCTCGAGGTGATCGAGTTCGCGTGCAATATCGCCCACCTGCTCAAAGGCGATTACTCCGAGCAGGTCTCGACCGGCGTCGACACCTACACAATTCGCCAGCCACTCGGGGTGGTGGCGGGGATAACTCCTTTCAACTTCCCGGCGATGGTCCCGATGTGGATGTACCCGATTGCAATCGCGTGCGGGAACACCTTCATCCTCAAACCGTCGGAGAAGGATCCATCGACGTCTCTCCTGGCAGCCGAGTGGCTGAAAGAGGCGGGGCTTCCCGATGGCGTTTTCAACGTCGTGCACGGCGACAAGGTGGCTGTTGATGCCATCCTCGGCCACGACGACATCGCCGCGGTGTCCTTCGTCGGCTCGACCCCGATCGCCCGGTACATCTACGAGACCGGGACCGCCAGCGGCAAGAGGGTGCAGGCCCTGGGCGGCGCCAAGAACCACATGGTGGTACTGCCCGATGCAGACATGGACCTCGCTGCCGACAGTGCGGTATCCGCAGCCTACGGCTCGGCCGGCGAGCGATGCATGGCGATTTCGGTGGTGACCACCGTCGGCGATGCAGCAGACCGTCTCATCCCCAAGATCCGCGAGCGAATCGCCGCGCTCAAAGTCGGGCCATCGTTCGACGATGGAGTCGAGATGGGGCCGCTGGTGACGGCAGAGCACCGGGACAAAGTTGCCGGGTATGTCGACGCAGGCGAGAGCGCCGGCGCGTCGCTGCTCGAGGACGGGCGCTCGTTGACGGTGCCCGGACACGAAGGGGGCTTCTTCATCGGCCCAACCCTCTTCGACAACGTCAGCACCGAGATGAGCATCTACACCGACGAGATCTTCGGCCCCGTTCTGTCTGTGGTCCGAACCGAGCACTATGAAGACGCGATGAAGATGATCAATGACAACCCCTATGGAAACGGAACGGCCGTCTTCACCAATGACGGGGGAACCGCCCGGAAGTTCCAGAGCGAGATCCAGGTGGGAATGGTGGGCATAAATGTCCCGATCCCGGTCCCCCTCGCCTTCTACAGCTTCGGCGGGTGGAAGAGCTCGATCTTCGGATCACACGCGATCTACGGGCCTGAGGGCGTGCACTTCTACACCAAGCAGAAGGTGATCATCAGTCGTTGGCCTGACCCGATCCATCGCGGGGTTGACCTCGGCTTCCCCCAGCACGGGCAGTAGCCCGTGGACTTCGGGGTGGTCCTGCAAACCGATCCGCCTGCAAGCGAAGTGGTGCGTCTTGCTGTAAAGGCCGAAGAACTCGGCTTCAGCCACGGGTGGACTTTCGACTCCCATGTTCTGTGGCAGGAGCCATTCGTGATCTATGCACAGATGCTCGCCGCGACGGAGAGAATGGTGGTCGGGCCGATGGTGACCAACCCGGGGACTCGTGACGCGACGGTGCTCGCCTCGCTGTTCGCCACTCTGAACGACATGTTCGAGGGCCGCACGATCTGCGGGATCGGTCGGGGAGACTCCGCTTTGCGCTACATCGGCAAGAGCCCGAAGACCCTTGTCGAGATGGTGGAGGCATCCCGGATCATCAAAGCGCTCGTCGCAGGCGAAGAGGTCAGCTACGAAGGCACAGACCTGAAGATCCCCTGGATCGAACAGGGCTGGGACCTCCCGATATGGATGGCGGGATATGGGCCGAAGGCGTTGGCCACCGTCGGGGAACATGCCGACGGTTTCATTCTCCAGCTAGCCGACCCCCAGATCCTGGAATGGACCGTAAAGGCGGTCCGCCAGGCGGCCGAGGAATCGGGCCGGGACGCGGCCAGCGTCAACATCTGCGTCGTGGCCCCTGCCTATGTCGGCGACGACATCGGCCATCAGCGTGATCAGCTCAGATGGTTCGGCGGCATGGTGGGCAACCACGTTCACGACCTGGTCAATCGCTACGGGGCCGACTCGGCCGCAGTCCCTCAGGCACTCACCGACTACATCAAAGCGCGGGAAGGATATGACTACTCCCACCACGGAAAGTCGGGAAACAGATCGACGGAGTTCGTTCCCGATGAGATAGTTGACCGGTTTTGTGTCGTCGGCACGGTCAGCCAGCACATCGAGAAACTGGAGTTGCTCGAGAGCCTCGGGGTCGATCAGTTCGGGATCTATCTCATGCACGATGACAGAGACCGCACACTGGAGATCTACGGAGAGTCGATCATCCCCGCCATCAACGGCTGAACTATCGCCCTCCGGAGGTATCTATCCGGATTGGTCTTGCTCCCCCGAACGCGTAGCCTTAGCGGTCGATGTCAGTCTCTGAACCCCTGGATTCGCCGGTTTCGGTCAAGAGGCTGGGCGAGGGTTCCTATCTCATCCGCCGCCAGCTCAGGCGCGCTCCAAAAGAGTTTCTGATCGGCGGGGTCGGGACCGTGATCTACGCGGTGATGACAATCCTCTCGTCCTACGTGCTCGGATGGATAACCGACGACATCCTGCTGCCGGCAATCGACAAGGGCGAAGTTGCGTTGGCGTCCCTTGCCGCGGCGGCGGGGGCCGTGCTCGGAATCGCGATTCTCCGCGGGATGGGGATAACGTTGCGGCGGCTCGGCGCGTATCACGCCCAGTTCAGGCTCCAGTACCGCGACCGTGTCGACGTCACTGACCGCTACCTCCAACTTCCCATCGAGTGGCACAGAAAACACTCCACCGGCCAACTCCTGGCCAATGCCAACGAAGACGTGGAAGCCGCATCCTTCATCGCCGCTCCCCTGCCGATGGCGTTCGGTGTCGTGCTCATGTTGATCATGACCGCAGTGCTCCTGGTACTCACCGACCCATTCCTCGCCCTCATCGGGTTCATGGTCGGGCCGGCCCTCATGGCGGCGAACTACGCCTACCAGCGCCGGATGAGGTCGGTTGCCGCAAAAGCCCAGAGGATCAGAGCCGAAGTGGCCGATATCGCCCATGAGTCTTTCGACGCAGCTCTCGTCGTGAAGACACTGGGGCGAGAGGATGCCGAAGTAGGAAGATTCGGCGAGCGATCCGACGCTCTACGTGACCGAATGGTCGAGGTCGGACGGCTCCGTGCCGTTTTTGACCCGGTGATCGAGGCACTCCCCAATATCGCCATCCTTGCCGTGCTCGCCGTGGGGGCGATGCGGGTAGACCAAGGCATCCTCACTCCGGGTGACCTCGTGACCTTCGCCTACCTCTTCCGATTGGTCGCTCTGCCGATGAGGGTGTTCGGGTGGCTGCTCGGCGAACTGCCGCGCGCCGTGGTTGGCCTCGACCGGGTTGAGAATGTCCTCGCCGAGAGGGGCGAGGTCGAATACGGACTCACTTCCCCGCACAAAGATGGCGGAGCATCGACCCGGGCCAGCGGTGTCGGCTACATGTACCCGGACACCGCTCACCATGACCTCTCGTCAGGAGAAGCGGTTGCGGTGGACTCCGCCGACAGCGACAAGCGGGGGGTCGACGAGATCACTCTGAATGTCCGTGCCGGCAAGACTGTCGCCCTCGTCGGCCCGACCGGGTCCGGCAAGTCGACGATTGCCCACCTCCTGGTGCGCCTTTTCGACCCGGACCGCGGAGTGGTGTCCCTCGACGGCCACGGCCTCGTTGACATCGAGCGCGGGGCTCTCGCCGGTTCGGTGAGCATTGTTTTTCAGGAGACGTTTCTCTTCAACGAGTCAGTTTACGAGAACATCACTCTCGGTGAGCCGTTCTCACCCGAAGAGGTATTTGCGGCCGCCAGGCTCGCCCGTGCCCACGATTTCATCCTCGAGCTCGACGACGAGTATTCCTCCGTCGTCGGTGAGCGGGGGGCCTCGCTCTCCGGAGGGCAGCGCCAGCGAATCGCTCTTGCCCGCGCCCTCGTCCGTAAGCCAAGGCTGCTCGTTCTCGACGACGCCACATCCGCCATCGACCCTGCCGTGGAAGGCGAGATTCTCGCCGGCCTCTCCCAGCTCGACACCACGGTTGTGATCGTCGCCTACCGGCGGTCCTCGATCGTGATGGCTGACGAGGTCATCTACATCGAAGAGGGCCGTGTGGTCGACCGGGGAACCCACGAGCAGTTGTACGGAACAGTCGCCGGCTACCGCAGCCTGATCGATGCTTACGGCCAGCTCGAGGAGCCGGCATGACCACAACGGCAGTTCAGGACGAGGTTGCAGCACGGCGCTCACATGGAGCGATGCGCACGATCAGGCGTGGTCTCAGCCTGTCACCCGAGCTGCGCAAGGGGCTACCCGGGACAATCGCCATCGCCCTGGTGGCTACCGCCGGACGGGTGATTGTGCCGGTTGTCATCCAACAGATAATCGACGGGGGGTTCAGCGGGGAGCGTGTCGACATGACGTTCGTCATCCAGATGACGGTCATTGCTCTCGTCGCCGTCCTCGTCACTGCCGGCTTCACCGGCTGGATGCACCTTCGCCTCGCGAAAGTCTCCGAAACTGCCCTTTCCGGGCTCAGGATCCGAGCGTTCCGCCATATCCACGATCTCTCCATGCTGCACCAGGCCTCCGAGCAGCGTGGTGTCCTCGTCTCCAGGGTGACCTCGGACGTCGACCAGATAAGCCGCTTCATGCAATGGGGCGGGCTCATGCTGCTCACGAACGGCGGCCAGGCATTCCTCGCTCTTGTTGTCATGCTGATCCTGTCGGTACAGCTCGGACTGGTTGTGCTGGTCCTGGTGCCGTTCATCGCCCTCATGATCAAGTGGTTCCAGAGCCGGCTCGAGATCGCATACCTCACAGTCCGGGAAAAGGTAGGGAGAATGCTGGCGCTCCTGGCCGAAACCGTCGTCGGGGCCCCAGTGATCCGTGCCTACGGAGTCGAAGAGCGAACCCGCGTCCAACTCGAAGAAGCCATCGAAGCACATCGGTCTTCCGCAGTCCGTGCCGGCGGACTGTCTGCGGCCTTCTCCGGCGCCGCTGAAGCATCCTCAGCGGTGGTGGTCGCTGCGGTGGTTGTCGCCGGGACGATCCTGGCGGTCAACGGTACGACAACAATCGGCACCGTCGTCGCCTTCCTGTTCCTCGTTCAGCTATTCGTCCAGCCGGTTCAGATGCTCGGTGAAGCGGTGAACGAGGCTCAGACCGCAGTGGCCGGCTGGCGGCGCGTGCTCGACATCCTCGACATCGCCCCTGATGTGGCTGACCCGGGCCCCGATGGGGTCGAGCTTCCCCATCAGCCGATCGGAGCCAGGTTCGACAGGGTTGTTTTCCGGTATCCTCGCCCCGGCCAATCCGCATCACAGGCACTGGCCGAACCGGCGTTGCATGAGACGAGCGTCACGATCGAGCCAGAGCAGAGCGTCGCCATCGTCGGAGAGACCGGGTCGGGCAAGACGACTTTCGCCAAGCTCCTGACCCGGCTCATGGACCCGACTGAAGGTTCGGTGAGCATTGCCGGCAACGACCTCCGCAATGTGCGCTTCGCATCACTGCGGGACCGCGTGGTGATGGTTCCCCAAGAGGGGGCTCTCTTCCGCGGTACCATCGCTGACAATGTCCGCATGGGCCGTCCCGGTGCGACCGAATCGGAGCTGCTTGCCACATTCGACCGCCTCGGTCTGCGCGATTGGCTCGATGAGCTGGCCGAAGGTCTCGACACCCAGGTCGGGGAAAGGGGAAGTGCCCTCTCCGTCGGAGAGCGCCAGCTGGTCACCCTGGTGCGGGCCTCCATCGCCGACCCCGATCTTCTCGTGCTCGACGAAGCAACCTCGGCGGTCGATCCGGCCACAGAGGTGAGGATCAGCAGGACACTGAATGAGCTCACTTCGGGCAGGACCGTGGTCACCATCGCCCACAGAATTTCGACAGCGGAGAAGTCCGACCGGATCCTCGTCTTCGATGAAGGCCGCATTGTCCAGGACGGGACACATGCCGAACTCGTTGCCGAGGGCGGGGTCTATGGGAGGCTCTTCGCCTCCTGGCAGCGCGGGACGACCTGATCATTGGCTCTGGCACCCGCTGACCGATGAGGTCGGGATTGCTCCTGGTCGCGTGGCTCATGGTGGGCTGTACGACGCCGCAGCCGGCTTCTACATCCGGGCCGACGCCGACAGCAGCTGGACCCGTGGTCACCACCACTGCAGCTGCACCCGCCTCCACTTCCACAACCTCCGCCCCCACAACGACCACGATCACTACGACAACGACCACAGGGCCGGAGGCATACCCGGGGGAAGCACGCGGTGCGTGCCGCCCGGACCCGTTCGCAGGCAGTGGTGACGCCGACCTCGCCCACCGCTATCCGGGGCGCGACCTGACTGCCCATGTCTTCGACATCCGCACCGGCTGCGAGTACTCGCTCAATCCCGGGAACCGTCTGAACATAGCTTCTGTATTCAAGGTGATGGTCATGGCCGGGACCCTTCTCGAGGCACAGAACCGAGGCAGGGATGTCACCGAATCAGAGATGTCACGATTGGTGCCGATGATCACCGAGTCGGCAAACTGGCCGGTTCGCTCCCTGTGGCAGTCGTTCGGTGCCTCGCCATGGTTCCGGGAAACCGGCGAGATCTTCGGCCTGTTGCAGACTTCGATCACAGCCGACGGCGGCAGCGCTTGGGGTGCAACGAAGACTTCCGCCTCGGATCAGGTGGGCCTGCTCCGCCAGGTGCTGCTCGGGCACGGAGGGTTGCTCGACGAGGGCTCCCGAGATGTGGCATTCGGTCTCATGACCTCGGTGGTGCCCGACCAGACCTGGGGCGTGACCGCCGGAGTGCCTGGCTCGTGGACCGTTGCCCAGAAGAACGGGTTTGCCGGCCGGATCATCAACTCTGTTGGCTGGGTCGACCCGCCAGGTGAAGACGAAGGCTATTTGGTGGCGATACTCACCTACGGGTGGCCCAACCACCCTGCCGGCATCGAAGCTGTCGAGAGAATCAGCCTCCTCGTGGCGAATTCCATGGTCGACACGGTTCCGGGGGTCGAGTGAATACCTCTGCTGGGCCGTGCCGCGTTACCGTGACCCGGATGGCGTCTGGACTCACCAAGGAAATGATCGCAACCGACTGGCTGCCCCGGTACACCGGAATGCCGGTCTCCGGGTTCGGGGACTACATCCTCCTCACCAACTTCAAGAGCTATGTAGAGGCGTTTGCCCGTCGCTTCGACTGTGAGGTCGTCGGAGAGAGCAGACCGATGCAGGCGGCGAGCAACGGAGAAGGACTCACCATTGTCAACTTTGGCATCGGCACGGCAAATGCGGCGACAATCATGGACCTTCTCATTGCGAGACGCCCGGAAGGGGTTCTCTTCCTCGGGAAATGCGGCGGCTTGAAGCAGTCCACCGAGATCGGCCATTTCATCCTCCCTATCGCCGCCATCCGGGGTGAGGGAACTTCGGACGATTATTTCCCTCCGGAAGTGCCCGCACTCCCCTCATTCAAGCTCCACAAGTTCGTGTCCGAGAAGATCGTCGAGCGGGGTTTCGAATACCGCACCGGGGTCGTCTACACCGCAAACCGGCGTCTCTGGGAACATGACCTCGAGTTCCTCGAGCGTCTCCGCAGGCTCACGGCAATTGCCATCGACATGGAGACGGCAACCATCTTCATTGTCGGCCACCACAACCAGATCGCCCGCGGTGCCCTTCTCCTCGTCTCTGATGTCCCGACCACTCCCGACGGTGTCAAGACCGAGGAGAGCGACATCCAGGTCACCGCCGACTGGTCGGATATTCATCTCGACCTCGGAATCTCGGCAATGAGCGACATCTCCAGCGAAGGTGAGGCGATCAAGCACTTCACGTTCTGAGAAGGATCGATCAGCTAGCCTCGAGTTCATGTGGCTACGAAGCGATGACTTTTCAGATGGGGAGCCGATTCCTGGTGACAATGCTTTCAACGTGATCGATCCCGACGACCACGCCAGATTCGGGGGCAACAAGAATCCGCATCTGGTGTGGGGGGACGCCCCCGAAAACGTGCGCTCATTCGCCCTGCTGGTGATCGATGTCGACGTCCCCACCTCCCCTGACGATGTGAACCAGGAGGGGCGTGAAGTGCCCGCAGACCTTCCCAGGGCCGACTTCACCCATTGGGCGCTTGTCGACATCGATGCGGGCACCCGCTCCCTGGAGAGAGGTGCCTATTCAGACGGTGTCACCCCGAAGGGAAAGTCCGGCCGCTCCGATCGGCCGCGAGAAGGTGTCAACGACTACACCGGGTGGTTTTCGGGAGACCCCGAGATGGGAGGCACCTACAAAGGCTACGACGGGCCCTGCCCCCCCTGGAACGACTCCATAATCCACCACTACGTGTTCACCCTCTATGCACTGGATGTGGACTCGCTCGGGCTGAGTGCGGACTTCTCCGCTGCCGATGTCCGGAGTGCCATGGAAGGCCACATCCTCGACTCGGCCCGGCTCATCGGGACATGTACCCTCAATCCACGTCTGGCCGGCTGAGTCAGGAGAGGGCCGGGTCCTCACAGACGTTCCCGCTGATCCCCCGGTTCGGGGTGAACACACGTGGGGCGGCGATGAATCCCGAACCTGGAGCATCCGTCTCGAGGTAGGCGACGATCGCATCGGCGACTGCTTGTGCGGCCACAGTCACGTACTCCGACGTCGCGTACAGTTCTGCTTCGGGCCGGTTGGATATGTATCCCAGCTCCGCCAGCACTGCCACGGTCTCAGGACTGCGCACCATCCCGTAGGCGTCGGTGCCTCTCGTGTTCAGCACCTCGAGGACCCCTGCATCCGGGGCGCGGGACCAAAGAATGTCGAACTGGTCGAAAGCATCGAAGACGTGCTCGTAGATCAGGCCGCCGAGCCGCCGCGAGTCTGCCGAAGTGCTTTGAACGAAAACTTCGGTTCCCGGCTCATCCCCCAGATTGGCGGTTGGGGCATTGTGGTGGATCGACACCAACACTCTGGCTGCCGCCTGGTCGGCAAGGGCGGCGCGTACGCCGAGAGTGCTCGAGTAGTTGGCGGTACGGGTGAGCACTGACTTCACCCCCCGTTCGGACAGCACCTGCTGAACAACCCGGCTCACCCTGAGATTGATCTCCTCTTCGGTCAGGCCATTCGCTCCGACCGCTCCCGGATCGGGATCGCCACCATGGCCCGGATCGATCACGACTTCGACGTCGCCGACCGGGGTGCCGCCTTCAATCGTGGTCTCGACACCACAGGGTGTCCTGATCACGAAACGATCCCCATTCTGATCGAGCAGCGCCACCACCACGCCGGAGGGGGTGATCAAAACCCCGGCGGATTCGGGCAGAGGACTGACCGGCTCGCTGGGGGCGGGGGCTTCGGTAGTCGTCGTGGTTTCCGGGATCGTTGAGCTCGGTGTGGGATTCACGACCCCGAAGTCTCTCGAGATGGGCGGGGTGGTCATCGCCAAGGAACAGGAGACAAGAGTCAACATGGCCAAACCCCCGGCCAACCACTGGCGACCCTTGAATATGGAACTCACCCACTCACGGTAATGTCTATTCAATGTTTGGCCCTCTCAATGGAGTTCGCACCGCCCTGGTCGTGGCGGCAGGAATGGCCGCGATTGCTTCTTTCATCGTCGGCGCACCGATTGCGGGGGTGGTGTTGCTGGCCGGGGTGCTCGTCCACGGCCTGGGATGGCTCTACCTGTACGGGCAGCGCCCGCGGCCCTGAGTCAGCGGTCACCGACCGGAATTGGTGGCCAGTCCGGCGGCAACCACGCTTGCCGCGTTCTCCGCGGCCAGAAGCAGCCTGTCCCGTTCGGCGTGGATTGTCGCCGGATCGCCTGAAGGCGCCCTCAAGTCGGCATAGATCTTGAGCTTGGGCTCGGTCCCGCTGGGACGCACCAGGACCCGCCCGGAGTCGCCCAGCTCGATCTCGATCAGATGCTGTGCACCGAGCCAGGGTGGCCTCGAGTCCGCCCCACGGCGATAATCGGTCAGAACGGTGACAGAGTGACCGTTGACGGTTTCCGGTGGATTCGCCGCTATCCGATCGACGGCAGCGAGGATCGCAGCCTGACCCTCCTCGCCCGCCATCACTATTGACTCCTGGCTGCTCACCCAGATGCCGTGCTCCTGCCAGAGGTCGGACAGCGTATCGAGGAGGGTGCGACCCGATTCGGCTTCGATGGCTGCGATGTCGGCAAGAACGAGTGCGGCTGAAATCCCATCCTTATCCCGGACCGTCCGCCCGATTGTGTACCCGAGCGCCTCCTCGTAACCAAAGGCGAAGGTGCCTCTTCCCTCGGCCTCGGCGGCCAGGGCTGCATTGGCGATCCATTTGAACCCGGTGAGGGTGGTGAGGTGGAATGCTCCTGAAGCCTGCGCCATCCGGGAGAGCATCGGGCTCGACACCACCGAACAGGCGGTTATCGGAGTGTCCGGCGACGCCCAGTTCCCCAGGATGTGGGAGGCAAGGATGACCCCCAGCTCATTTCCGGTGAAGAGCCGCCATCGCCCGGCGAACGGGATCGCGGCGGCCAGCCGGTCGGCATCCGGGTCATTGCCGATAACCAGCGCCGCATTCGACCGCTCTCCGGCTTCAAGAGCCAGATCGAGAGCACCCGGCTCCTCTGGGTTGGGAAAGGCCACGGTCGGGAAAGTGCCGTCGGGCTCGAACTGTTCGGCCACCGGGGATATCTGCCGGTGAGAGGTTCTCCCGAAGACGTCGAGCACTGTCCGGCCCCCGACCCCGTGAAGCGGCGTGTAGACGATGCTGACCGTAGAGGAAGGTTTGATGGGTCGGGACTCGTCTACCTCAGCCCAGTAGTCGTCGACTACCGAATTGGTCAGTTCTTCGATAAGCGGGTGGGAGACATCGAAAGCGGATTCGACCCTGGGCACGCCGTCGGCCCCTCCCACCTTCGATATCGCAGCGGAAATGGCAGTGTCGGAGGGAGGAATGATCTGGGCAGCGTTGGAGTCATAGACCTTGTAGCCGTTGTCAGCCGGCGGGTTGTGGCTGGCGGTGATCACCACCGCAGCATCGGAGCCGTGGTGTTTCGCCGCAAACGCCACAAGGGGGGTAGGTGCGTAATCCGGGAAGTAACGGACCCCGATGCCTGCTGCGGCGAGCACTCCGGCGGTGTCTTCTGCGAACTGGCGGCTCGTGGGGCGCGCGTCGAATCCGAGAATCACAAAGGGGGGTTCCGCCTCGCTCGTTTCGAGGATAAAGTCGGCCAGTCCTCGGGTGGTGCGGATCACAACCGCGCGGTTCATGCGCCCCGGTCCCGGGCCTACTGTCCCTCTGATCCCGGCGGTGCCGAACTCGAGCGGTGCCCCCATCACCCCCGACAGAGCTTCCTCGTCTCCTCTTTCGATCATTGCCCGGAGCTCAGCCGCGGACTCCCGGTCGGGATCGTGTTCAGCCCATTGCTCCGCTCGGGCGAAGACATCGCTCATCGGGGGCCCTTGCTGATCCAGTTCCAGGAGTCGGCGCACATCTCAGTGAGCCCGTATGACGCGGACCACCCCAGTCGGGCGTACGCCTTCTGCACGTCTGCCCAACTCGACGCAACATCCCCGGGGCGGCGGTCTACGATCTCATATGGGATGCTCCGCCCGCTCACCGAGGCGTACTCCTCGATCACCTCGAGAACGCTGTGACCCCTGCCGGTGCCGAGGTTGTACGTGTGCACGCCGCTGTCCCTGGTATGGACATCGAGTGCTCGTATGTGCCCCACCGCCAGATCGACCACGTGGACGTAGTCTCTAACCCCTGTCCCGTCCGGGGTCGGGTAGTCACCTCCATATACGTTGACCTTCTCCAACTCACCCGCAGCGACCAGCGCCACGTAAGGCATCAGGTTGTTGGGGATGCCCCTGGGATCTTCGCCGATCATCCCCGTGTGGTGGGCGCCGACCGGGTTGAAGTAGCGAAGAAGGCTGATGCTCCAATCCGGATTGCTGAGATAGAGATCCCGCAGGACCTGTTCCATCATGATCTTCGTCCACCCGTACGGGTTGGTCGCCTGGCCTACGGGCATCGATTCGACCAGAGGAAGCGTTTCCGGCTCCCCGTAAACTGTGGCCGAGGAGCTGAACACCATGTTGGTGACGCCTGCGCTGTCGAGAGCTGTGAGAAGTGCGATTGTGCCCCCGACGTTGTTGTCGTAGTAGGTCACCGGCTCCGACACCGATTCACCAACGGCCTTGAGCGCTGCGAAGTGAATGCATGCATCTATGCCAGAACCGGCCAGCTCGACTATCGACTCCACGTCCCGGACGTCGTGACGGTGGAATTCGGGGATGGTGCCGGTAATCTCACCGATCCGGCCCACGACCGATTCATCGGAATTGGCGAGATTGTCCACTATGACCGGCTCGTGTCCTGCCTTGATCAGTTCGACAACGGTGTGGCTACCGATGAAGCCGGTGCCCCCGGTTACAAGTACTCGCATGCGCTGCAGGTTAGGAGAGACGCAAGCTCAACCCGCGGGGAGGGTCAGAATGAATTGGGAGCGCTCACCGTCGTGGCAGTACTGTATCGACCCGCCCATCAGCTCAGAGAGGCGCCTCGAGATCCAAAGGCCCAGCCCCACCGATTGGGAGTTCTGCGGGGTGCCGACAAAGGGCTCGAAGATGTACTCGAGGGTGGCCCCATCGATTGGTTCGCCGGAATCGCAAACGGATACCCTGACCATGTCGCCCGTCTGCTCGGTTTCGATCGACGCTTCAGACCCGCCATAGCGAACCGCGTTGGTGAGGAGGTTTCTGACTATCTGACGGGTGCGCAGCGGGTCCGCTATCACGGTTATGCCCTCCACCCCATAGATGGTGAACTTGCTGTCGACACTGTCCGCGACCCGCCTGATCTCATCCATTATGGGAAACGAATCCATGGAGAACTTTACGTCGGCGAAATCGGCGCGGTGGGCGACGAGAAGGTCCTCGATCAGCCACGACGCCTCTTCGGCCTCGCGGGCCACGAGAGCAATCATCTCCTTTTTCTCGTCCTCTTCGAAACTCGTGTATGCGCTCTTCATTTCCGTGCTGAGCCCGAAAATGGCGGTGATCGGGCTGCGAAGTTCATGAGACACCGTTGCAATGAACTGATCACGGGAACGCTCGAGGCGGATGCGGTCGGTCACATCGATGAGGCAGCCCTCGAAGTAGCGCAAGCCACCCTCATCGTCGTATACCGCTCGAGCAGTGTCCCGCACCCAGACGACCTGGCCGTCGTGGCGCCGCAGTTCGACATCGAAGTCGTGGGCTATTCCTTCGGCGAGAATGGCCTCCAGCCATACCTCACGTGCCCCCGGATCCGGATAGAAGGTGTTTACAGAGCCACTGTGGCCCCTGAGGGCCTCCATCGACTCAAACCCGAGGATTCGTGCCAGAGCAGCGTTACCCGCGAGGAGGGCTCCGTCAGGGGCGCTTCGGTAAAGGGGCACTGGCAAGTGCTCGAAGAATTCGCTCAGATCGAGGACGTCCGACATGTCCTACTCCCATCGGCGCCAGCCAGGCCGGTTTTCATAGATCGGCCGACCTTACTCGGCCGCGACGCTGCGAGCACCCGCTGCGTTGAGAAGAACCGGTTTTTCGGTGTCCTCGGGGAGTTCGGTGACGATTACGGGGACGCGAGTGCCGTAGAGAGCGTTGGCGACATAGACGCCAGTGACCACGATCTCATCCGGCTCGCCGAGGATGAAACCGAGGGGGCCCGTCCCATTGCGGATCGTTTCAGCGATCACGCTTGCCGATGAGCTGCTTCCCCGGCCGGAAGGCATATACAGGATCATGCCGGCCACCGATTCGCCGAGCGCCGGGTGGGAGCGGTCGATAATCGTTCCCGTGGCGGGGTCGACCCCGCCCCAAAAGGACAACGGGTCGGAGAGCACCATCAGCGGCCCGGAGGCGGTTCCTTCGACGAGAACAGTCGTCATTAGAGGAACGGGTCGTCCAGTTCGACCCTGCCCGACGCAGCCGACGCCACACACTCGGCGAGACTGCCAAACGCGACATCAACCCCGAGGTTGCCGGGCGCGTAGTAAGCCCATTTGGCGGAGTTGGTCATGACCGCACCATCCACCTCCCCCAGGATCGGGGTTACGTATGTGCACGTGTCGGTCACCACAGTCACTCCGAAGCCCTCGAGGGCGCCAATGACTCCGGGTCCGACTTCTCGGTAAACCGAGCGGGAGGTGTTCACAAAGAACGGCACCGCCGACTCCGTCCCCTCGACCATCTTCGCAAGACGCGTCATCTCCGCCACTGACATGTGAGGGGTTCCCACCGAGACCGCCCCGAGTCGGCTGCGCGCGAAGCCCAGAGACTCCCGTATCGCAACCAGGTCGGACACGGTCACCCTCAATACCGGAAGGTCTCTGCCCCTGGTGGCTTCGTCGAGGGTGGCGGCCTCGGGTGTCACTCCCAGGGCGTGGAACATGGCGGTTGCACCCGAAGAGGCGGCGGCAGCACCGAGTGCTTTCAGATCGTCTTCTTCAACCCGGGCGTCGAAACCGGTTATGACAGGTATCCCGTTGCCGCACTTCATCCCGATCCAGTGTCCGAGAAGGGGAAAGATCAACTCGTGATCGAGCCGGCTTTCGTCGATGTCGAGAGTGACGATGACCGTGGCGGCGCGACCTTCGTCGGTATGAAGCCCGGAGAACGGAGCCCGGCCGGTAATGGCGCAGGCAAGGTCGGCGAAATCGCCGTACCGGTTGGTACGGGCACCCAGGACCGAATTGGCGAACACGATGGCGTTGGACTCGCCCCAGGCGATCTGCTCGCCCCGATCGGGGCGCACCGGCAGTTGATACGGAGCACAGGTCCACGTCGGCTCGCATCCGAGTGCCACGTGGAGGTCCATGAGACGCCGCGCCGCCGCTGCTGTCTCCACGCTGCCCCGGTACAGGTCCGGGTGGAGGAGATCGAGGGAAGACACATTAAGGGTCGTCGGCACCGCAACCTTCGCTCCCCCATCGACCAAATGCTCGACGTAGTCGATCCCGGACTCGCCGTGGTACAGGCAGCCGTCGATATGGGCACCGGAGATGTCGACCAGAGCGGGTGCCCCCGAGACCTCAGCGAGTTTGACCACCAGCCCCATCGCAAAAGAGACTCCTTCACCAAAGTCACCGTCCAGCATGGAGCGGTCTTCAGCAGAGAGAAACACGCTGGCCCTACCCGGCTGTCCGGCGGGTTGTGTCAGAGCCCATCTCGATCAGCTCTCGAGGGGGAGTTCCATCTGGGCTTCGGGCCGGCGATAACGCTCCAACCCATTCCATACGAGATGGTCCATGAAAACCCAGGATTTTCGGTGAAAAGCACTCGGGCCCCATGCTTGGAGCGCTGCCTTGTGGGCGGGGCAGGGGTACCCCTTGTTGGCTTCGAAGTTGTACCCGGGAAAGTCGTCGGCCACAGCTCGCATGATCCGGTCCCGGCTCACCTTGGCCAGGATCGATGCCGCGGCGATCGATAGTGATGTTGCATCACCTCGCACAATTGTCCTTGCACCGCCGATGAAATCCCACTTCCCGTCGAGCAGGACACGGTCGGGAGGTGTGTTGAGCCCGGCGATGGCCCGTCTCCCTGCAAGTCTCTGGGCTTCGGACATCCCCAATTCGTCGCACTCCTGTGGCGAGGCGTGGCCCACTGCCCAGTCCTCCACCCAATCCGCGATCCTCTCGAATAGGGCCTCCCGCTCGACTTCGGTGAGCATCTTCGAGTCGCGGATCTTGTAGACGCGCTTGTCGGGCGGTATAACCGCCGCACCAACTGTCAGCGGCCCGGCCCACGAGCCACGCCCCACCTCGTCGACCCCGACGACAACGGTGACGCCGAGATCCCACAATGCTTTCTCCTCGGCAAGGCCGGGAGCGTTGCGGCGGAGCGAGGGCCGGAGTCTGGGGGCGACCTGGGTTGTCATCAATGACAGGGTAGGCACGTGGTCGGTAATCGAGGTGTTAGTGGTGCGTCGCTCAAATAATGATGGCGTCTCTCCGGCCCTCGTCGCCCCTGGCTACGTCCAAAATGCTCGCCGAACCTTCCGAGTGCGACTGCGCTTTTCTCCTTGCCAGATGACGCCGATGACTCGGAGACACGCACAACCTATTCAACCGACACACCACTAGTTCATCCCGGGATCGTCGGGGAAAGTCGCCATCATCGCCAGCAAGCCTGACTGGCGGCGCAGTACCCGCTCCCACTGTCCGTCAGGGTCGTCGAAAGGGTCACCCGGGGAGGCTTCGAGCAAATACCAGGAACCTTCCTCCAGTTCGGCATCCAACTGGCCCGGAGCCCAACCCGAGTAGCCCGAGTAGATGCGCACGGATATCAGATCCGGTTCAGGGTCTGCCTCGAGATCGACCGTCCTCAGGCCGGGGAGTGTCGCTTTCTCTCCCGGGCGCGCCGGTGCGAGTGCCACGCCAACCGCAGGCTCGACGGGGCCACCGAGATGAATTCTCCCCGACCCGGCGGCAAGATTCCCCCAACCCGGCAGGTGGTTTGCGACATCCTCCTCAGATTCCCGGTTGAGGATCACGCCGACTGCACCGTCGTCGTTGTCCTCGAGCAGAAGGATCACCGTCTTACGGAACACCGGCTCTACGAGTAACGGCGATGCCACCAGCAGCTTGCCCCGGTAGCTCACAGCGGGGCACACTTTTCGGGCCGCATTGTTACGGTATGTCGATGCCTCGTCGGTCTGTGCTTTCTCACATCTTTCTCAATACTGGTCGGCGACCGGAGACGGTACCCGTTCCGACCGGTGGTGCGCTCCTCGCCTTGGTGCACACGGATTGGAGTGACGGTGCGCGCCCTGGTTAAGCACCCCGATGAGATCGGCCTCCGGCTCTCGGAGGTCGAAATGCCCGAGCCGGGCCCGGACCAGCTTCTGATCAAGGTGGGGGCCACCGGGATCTGCGGCACCGACCTCCACATCTACCAGTGGGACACCTGGGCCAGCGAGAACATCCCCGCGCCGATGACGGTGGGCCACGAGTTCGCAGGAACGATCGAGGCCGTGGGCTCCGGCGTCTCCGGATTCGAAATCGGTGAGCTGGTGGGTGCCGAGGGCCATGTGGTGTGTAACCAATGCCGGAATTGCCTCGCGGGTCGACGTCACCTCTGCAACGACACCAGAGGGATCGGTGTCAACATTCCGGGGGCCTTCGCCGACTACATCGTGGTACCCAAGTCGAACGTGTGGCGGCACACCGAGAACATCTCTCCGGAGATCGCCGCACTCTTCGATCCGTTCGGGAATGCAGTTCATACAGCCCTGAAGTTTCCCGTATTGGGCGAAGACGTGTTGATCACAGGCGCCGGACCGATCGGGATAATGGCAGCGGCGGTCGTCGCCCATGCCGGGGCGCGCAACACGGTGGTGACCGACGTCAACCCATACCGGCTCGACCTGGCGAAGGCGATGGGCGCCACCCGGACCGTCGACCGGAGGGTGCAGGACCTCGGAGAAGTCCAGGAAGAACTGGGAATGCTCGAAGGCTTTGACGTGGCCTTGGAGATGTCCGGCAGTCCGGCCGCGTATGCCGACATCCTGGCGAACACGATCCATGGCGCCAATGTCGCTTTACTCGGAATACCCGGCGAGGCATTCTCGATCGACTGGAGCACAGTCATCTTCAACATGCTCAACCTCAAGGGGATCTACGGGAGGCAGATGTTCGAAACCTGGTACAAGATGAACATTCTCATCGAGTCAGGCCTGGATCTCTCCCCTGTGATCACCCACCGGTTTGGCGTGAGCGAGTATGAGGAAGCCTTCCAGGCTGCGGGATCCGAGGAATCCGGCAAAGTGCTCATCATTTGGGACTGATTAACCCGAGTTGCGAAGCATAGAGCCGCTATCCCACTTGTAATCAGAGTCGCTCTTCCAGCCACTCGACGATGTCCGCGATGACCTCGGGTCCCTCAGGTTCGTTGAAGATCTCGTGACGCAGCTTCGGGTACAGCCGCCGCTCAACGCCGGGCAAATCGCCGAGTGCGGCGGTCGATGCCGGCGAAACGATGCTGTCTGCACCGCCCTGTACGACCAGGGTGGGCACTGCAAGATTCCCCAGCGATGATTTGGCAGCATCCTGGGCCTTGAACATCTGGCTGCCCAGCCGGGTCGTCGTGCTGGTCAATACCAGCGGATCTGCGAAATACAGTTCGGCGACCTCTGGATCCCGGCTCAGCTGAGAGCCGTCGAGCTTGTTGGGTATCGCCAGCGAGGGTGCGAGACGGGCCAGCGGCCCGGCAAGAGCTTTCTGCCAAGCGGCGCCACCGCCAATGGCTGGAGCGCTCAAAACAGCAAGGTCGGGCTGGGGGCGATTGGAAAGTAAGTAGCCAAGAGCGATCAAGCCGCCCATCGAATGGCCGAGGAGGACCACCGCAGTCTCCGTGTCCGTTTGCATGGCTTCGAGGTGACCCTGCACCTGATCGTGGTAGTCGGCCCAGTCTCCGATATCGGCCCGTCTTCCCCCGCTCTCTCCGAAACCGAACAGATCTGGACAGTGAACCTCGAAGCCGGCTGCAGCCAACAACTCCCCGACGATTTCGTACCGCCCGCTGTACTCGGCGATCCCGTGGACGAGGAGGATCCGGGCGGTTGGGCCCCCGGCCGGATGCCACGAGCGAATGACCTGGTGGCCGTATTCGGGATGTTCTTCGGTGCGGGTGACCCCCTCGCCGGTATGTCTCATGACTTGTGAAACGGTGGTTTGTGCACGGTTCCCTCCACCCAACGATCGCGTATCTTCACTTCTACTCCATCTCCATTCCCCACCGGCGGGCTCATGTAAGCCATTCCGATCCCGGTGCCGAGTATTGGACTGATATTGCCCGATGTCACGACTCCGGTGCTCTCTCCGCTGCGCACTTCGTGCCCGTGTCGGGGAATCCCTTTCTCGTCGAGGACAAACCCGGACAGCAGCTTGGCCACCCCGGCCTCCCGCTGCGCTTCGAGGGCCGCCCTGCCTGAAAAGTCGTGGTTGAAATCGGCTGCAAACCCGAGGTCGGCCTCGAGCGGCGTTGTCGTCTCATCGAGGTCCTGGCCCCACAATGACAACCCTGCTTCGAGGCGGAGGGTGTCTCTTGCCCCCAGGCCGCAGGGAGTGACACCATGTCTGAGCAGGGCTCCGGCGGCAAGACGGGCTGTTCTTGGGTCCGTCACGAACTCAACGCCGGCCTCCCCCGTATAGCCGGTACCGGCCATCCACACCGGGCCCCCGCCCCACTGAAAATGAGTTGTCGAGAACCGCTGCACCTCCTGTTCGAGGACGTCAGCGATCGTCTCGAGCGCCTGCGGGCCCTGAACAGCGATCATTGCAGTGGTCATCTGCAGGTCGGTTACCTGAACGTTGTCGCGGGCGGCAAACGCAGCCATGACTCGTTCCTGATTGACCGCATTGGGCATGAGCCAGTAGTCGTCGGGGCCGAGCCACCAGGCGATGATGTCGTCGATGATCCCCCCGGCTTCGTTCAGCATCATCGTGTACTGGGCCTTTCCGGGAGAGATCCGCTCGAGGTTGTTGCACAACAGTGATGACAGGGCTGCGGCTGCGCCCGGTCCCCGCAGCGCGAACCTGCCGAGATGGGAGACGTCGAAGAAACCAACCGAATCCCGAACCGCCTTGTGCTCGGCGAGGACGGAGTCGTATTGGACCGGCATCTCCCAGCCACCGAAGTCGACGAGCCTGCCGCCGTGTTCGACGTTGAAGTCGTGCAACGGGGACTGATTCATCCCGTCAGGCGTTCCCCACGGTCCTCGAGCCGGACGATGCTGGGCCTTCCCGGAATCCGGGTTGGCGCAGTCACATCTTCGAGGCTTTCCGGCTCCTCCAGCCCGTACTTGACCACGAGGTGTAGATAATCCCGCTGGTAGAAGACCTTGCAATTGACCCCCGGATAATGCTCGGTGATCCTTCGCACTTTCTTGTTCTTCTTGGTGACGAGCTTCTGATTCATCGTGGTGATCTCGATGTACATGTCATCTTCGGAGAGGTAGAAGTCCGGCGTGAAGAACTGGGTCGGCTCGCCGTCCTTGTCCCAGGCGATTGGAAAGGACTTCGGTTCATACTCCCACTCGACACCGTAGAAGTCGAGGAGGAGTGCGAATTGTCGCTCGCTGTTGTGAGCGAAGGGAACTTCGTGAGCGGTCAACGACTCGGAGTTCAGGGTGCGCCCGCCTCGATGACCCCGGCGTATTCCTGCTGTTGGGGATAGAGCTGGTGGATGTCGCCCTTGACCTCGGTCTCGACCGGGCCGATAGCGATCCCAAAGACACCCTGTCCCCTTCTGAAGACATCGACGACCTCCTCTTCGGAGTGCGCCGCATAAATGGTCTGCCCGTCACTCAGCAGGGTGACATCGGCAAGAGGGCGGTCAGACTCCATTTGCTCGCGGAGGATCTCGACGGCCTGGCGAATTTTCTTGAGACTCATCCCTGCATCGAGGAGGCGCTTGATCACTTTGAGCTGGACCACGTCAGAGAATGTATAGAGCCGTTGCGAACCCGACCCGGTGGCAGCTTGCAGTGACGGGGTGATCAATTCGGTGCGTGCCCAGTAGTCCAACTGGCGGTAGGTGATGCCGACCAGGTTGCAAACCTGGGGCGCGCGATACCCGAATTCCCGCTCTTCCGTCATGTGACTCCTCCGGCTTACAAGTGCGTAATTTCGCCGTTGTGAGAAAGCATACCGTTTCGCTGCGCCGGGTCAACGCTTTCCTGTGGAAAACTCAGTCGTGAGGATGGCCGGGCTCGTCGCCGAGGAAGTCTTCCACCGTCAACTCTTCGAGTAGCTCGCGGAAACGGCTCACCTCGGCTTCGTCGTCGTCTTCTTCGAACTCGACTCCTGCATCATCCATAACCGAGCCGAGAGCAAAAACCGGGGTACCGGTCCGCGCCGCGAGGGCAATTGCGTCCGACGGCCGTGACGATATGTGCACCTCACGCCCGCCGGCGTCGAGCTGCAGGTCGGCGAAGTAGACCGAGTCCCTCATTTCGGTGATGGTCACCCTCGTGGCCAGGGCGCCGACCGCATCGAGAACCGAACGAAGCAGGTCGTGTGTCAGCGGCCGTGGCGGCACAACACCTTCGAGTGCGGTGGCGATTGCCGTTGCCTCGTTTCCGCCGATCCAGATGGGCAGGTAGCGGACTCCATCTGACTCCTTGAGCAGGACGATCGGCTGATTGGACGGAAGCTCGACGCGGACCCCGACGATCTCCATTTCGATCAGCTTGCGCTCTTCAGCCATGTCTAGAGGTTATCACTGCCCCGGACTCACCCAACGCCGTCCACTGCGCCGAAGAGCTCACGGGCGAGGAGGAAGCGGTCGGTGACGAATGCGTCGATGTCCATGATCGTCCATATCGAGGGAAGGTTCCGGTAGAGCCCTTCCCAGTCGAGGCCGTACCCGATAAGGAACTCGTCGCCGACCTCGAAACCCCGATACTCGATGGGGACGTCGGTGACCCTTCTCCTCGCCTTGTCGAGGAGACCTACCGTCGCCACCGAGCGCGCCCCCCGGTCGAGGACCATCTGGCGGAGCACTTTGAGGGTTAGGCCGGTGTCGACAAGTTCTTCGACAATGATCACATCGCGGTCGAATAGAGGGCCTGACGTGTCCATCGAGACCGAGATTCGCCCGCTCTCCCCGAATCGGTTGAGCGCGAGGAAGTCGATCTCTCCCGGAAGGGAGACACTTCGAATCAGATCTGCGGAGAACAGAACCGAACCGGTCAGCACCGAGACGAAAATAGGGTCACGTCCCAGATAGTCCTCTGAGATGGCCTTGCCGAGCTCGGACACACGGGAGTGGATCTCATCACTGCTGATCACCTCCGAGGCGAAGTCGAAGGTCCTCATCACTGTGTGGAAGCACTGAACCAGAAGGTCAGCGATTCCCAGAGCGACTGAGGGCCGGCGCTCGGGCGGATCACTGTCTCCACGATCGGGGCAGGTTCGGGAGTCTCCGACCCCCCGATCGGCGACGGCGGATCGAGGAACACACCCTGTGCTGCCAGGTGGAGATACGCCTCGGCATCGCGGGAGACACTCAGCGGGGCCGGGTCGATCCGTGGTGTGCGCGAGACATAAGGGTTGCCGCTGCTCAGCATCGCGTAATAGGGCATCCGGGAGAACGCATAGTCCAACAACAAACGGGCGTCGGCGAAATGCGCCCGCTGACCATCGGAACCGAGAACCACAACTATCACCTGCCGTCCGTCGCGTTCGGCGGCGGCGACGAAAGTGAGCAAGGCCTGGTTGGTGAAACCGGTCTTGACTCCGATCATGCCGGGATAATCGGCGAGCATCAGGTTTGTCGTCTGCGCGATCCGGGGGCTGCCCTCGGGATCGGGAGGAAAACGAAATGACTGCAGTCGCACAGCTTCGGCGAATTCCTCGTGTTGCATGGCTTCTCTGGTCATCGTGAGCAGATCGTTCGCCGTGGTGTAGTGGTTGGTCCCGTCGAGCCCGTGAGGATTGGCGAAGCTCGTGTGTAGCAAGCCCAGCGACTCCGCCCTCTCATTCATCAGGTCCACGAACCCGTCGAGCGACCCGGCGATATGCTCGGCGAGAGCTGTTGCGGCATCGTTCGCCGAATGCACCATCAACGCTTTGAACAGGTCTTCCACGGTCACGGTTTCCCCCGCCACCAGATCGATTTCCTTCTCGCCGGTGGCGGCTGCAGCTGCCGAAACCGTGACCTCGTCGGCGAAGTCGGCGAGCTCGACCACGAGGAGGCCGGTCATGATCTTGGTCACCGACGCCATCGCCCTCTCCTCGTCGGCGGCGCGGGAGGCGATGGTCGCCCCCGCCCCGACGTCGTAGAGCACCCAGCTCGGCGCGGTGGGGAAGGGTGCGTCCGGCACCGGCCACGGCTCCGTGACCTGAACCGGGTAGGTCAGCGGTGCTGCAAGCGCCGCCGGCGCGTGCAGCCCTGTAATCACCAGCATGGCGACCGTCAAGCGGATCAGGATCTTCATGAGCTCAGGTAGCGCCGCAACTCCTCGTTGAGCATTGCCCGGTGCATCGCCTGAACGGAATCATTCGACGCCGACAACACGTCGCGGGCCCGCTCCTGTGCCTCGGCATTGTTGGCACGAGCGAGAGGATCGACCAAGCGGAGGAGCAACTCGCTCTCCTTTTCCACGGCCAGCTTCACCGCACGGAGATGCCGTGGCTCCAGGCCCATGTCGAGTAGGCGTCGCACCTCCGAACCGATGATCCCGGCTTCGGGAGGGAAAACGTCGGCCCCGTCGATCGGGTTGATGATCCGCGCTGCAATCAACTCGTCGAGCTCCTTCTCGTCGAGCGCGGAACGTTTCAACAGGTCGGAGCGGCTGAGTGGCTCCCCGCCCGGTTCGATGACATCCCCGTGCTCTGGAGCCGTCGACGTGTCCTCACCCCGCTCCCAGAGTGTGAGCTTTGATTTGATGACTTTCAAGGGAAGGAAATGATCACGTTGCTGCTGGAGGATGAATCTGATCCTGGCCATCTCGTCGGAGCCGAACTGGCGATAGCCCGAGGAGGTCCGATGCGGGTCGACCAAGCCTTGAGACTCGAGAAACCGGATCTTGGACACCGAGACGTCGGGAAATTCGTCCCGGAGCTCGTTGATCACCTCGCCGATGCTGAGGAGAGCCACATCAGACATCGCCGTGAGCCACCACGAAGTGGAAGCGGCCGACGAGGACCTCGTCCCCCGCCGCCAGCGTGGCAGCGTCCACACGGGCTTCATTGACGTAGGTGCCGTTGGTCGAGCCGCTGTCCTCGACGCTGAGCTCGTCGCCGTTGAGGACAAAGCGGCAGTGATGCCGGGAAACCGTGACGTCGTTGAGGAAGATGTCGCTCTCGGGGTGGCGACCGGCCGTGGTGTTGCCTTCCCTGAGGACAAATGTGAGCCCGGCACGCGGGCCCTGCTCGACAACAAGTGCATACCCGTCGAACCCTCCGACATGGGCAGCCTCGTCTCTGCTGAGGGGGTGCTCCCGCCCGCTCAGGGGCACAAAGATGACGGTCGGGTCGTTCTCGACCTCGACCTCGTGCTCTTCACCGCCGTTTCTCCGGCTTTCCTCGTTCATCTTGCCCCCGATGTTAGAGAGGAATTGTACTTCAGCCGGGCTTGACTACTCCGTCAACTCCCGATATCCGGCAGCGTCGAGCAGCGCCGGGTGGTCCAGTTCGCCGTCCGGCTCGATTTCGACGAGCCAGCCCTCGGCATACGGGCTGGAGTTGACGAGCTCCGGATTGTCCGAAACCGCCCCGTTGACGGCGGCGATGGTGCCTGACACCGGCGAATACACCTCACCCACCGACTTCGTGGACTCGACTTCGACCAGGATGTCCTCTTTGGCGACAGACTTACCCACTTCGGGGAGTTCGATGTAGACGATGTCGCCGAGTTGGTCCTGGGCGTAGTCGGTGATCCCGATCCGAAGCCGGCCATCGAGCTCCTTGATCCATTCGTGTTCATCCGTGTACTTGAGATCCTCAGGAACCTGCATCATTCTCCTTGGTGAAACCATTGGGTTCGCGAAGCGACTCTACATCGGGTAGTGCCGAACGGGCGTCCCCGACATATTCCACCAGCACATACCAGTAGAGAATCAAACCGAGGAGGCCAAAGAACCACGCCAGGACCAGCATCGGGCCCTCGAGGAAACCTGCCGCAGCAAGGTAGAAAGCCGGAATTGCGCCGTAGAGGGCAAAGGTGGCGACTTTGCCCAGGTAACGAACCTCGAGCGTCCCACCGCCGCGCACCGCGAGATAGGCGGTCAGGGCCCCCATCAATGCCTCCCTGACCAGAAGGGGGATGGCGATGACTGCCGGGACAACCCCGACGACGAGTCCTCCAACCACCGCCGACACGATCATCAACCGGTCCGCTACGGGGTCGAGCGCTTTTCCCAGTTTGGTGACCTGGTCGAGCTTTCTCGCCAGGTAGCCATCGATCCAATCCGTCCAACCGATGATGAATATGAGCCATGCGGCGAGGGCGATGTTGTCATCGACAACGAGCACCCACCAAAAGACCCCGACCCCGAGAAGCCTGGCGAACGACACTGCGTTCGGGAGCGTGAGGATACGATCGGATGCTGTGCGCTCCACCGCAGGCAGGCTAGTGGTGTGTCAGTAGCCGCCTGGAATCATCTGCCTCAGTCGACGGGGTCGACGAGGTGGAATGCGCCCAGGGCTCCCTGGATTCCTCCCAAACCGGGCGGGGCGGAGAAGGCGATTGCGTCAGACCGATATCCCTCGACCATGTGGCTGAAGTAGAGAGGGAGGTATGGCAGATCGCGCGCCTGTAACTCCTCCATCTCCCACAACAACGCCCGCGCTATGGCCAGATCCGAGGCGTTCTGATAGCGGCGGATCAATTCATCCATCTCTGGGTTTGCATACCCGGTGTTGTTGGCGGGCGATTCGGAGCCGAACAGATCTCCATAGAAGGATGGGAGCCCGGGATTGCCCAGGGACCAGCCGAGCAAAGCCATGTCGTAGCCGAGCGCCCCGCTTTCATCCGGTGTGAACGCGAGGTCGATGACAGTGTCGAAGTCGGTCGTGACCGGCAGGACCTCGAAGCCGAGTATCTCGACAGCGGCTCCGACCTTCGCGGCATATGAGGTGCGCTCGGCGTCGAATGCGTCGCCCGAAGTCAGGATTGTCAGTGTGGCCGGCTTCTGGCCATCCACGGCCAGCCCGGTCCCTGCAACGAAGGATCCGTCGACAAAGGAGGGCTCGGTTTGCCAGGAGTAACCCGAGGCCTTGAGTTCGTCGAGCACGATGGCAAGCGCCGGGCCGCGGTCTTCGCTGGTCTCCGCGGTCTCCGGCGCACGGCTCTCGTCGAACCATGTGGAGTTGGCGGCAGGCAGCATGGTGCGAGCGGCTTCTGCGCCGGCGACGGAGCCGGCCAGGGCTTGCCTGTCGACGAGCATCGCTACCGCGCGACGGAAAGCCAGGTCACTCATAGGGAAGCGCTGGGTGTTGAAAGCCAGGTAGCGGACCCCGAAAGCGGGACTGGTGATGGTTTCGACGCCGGCACTGGCTGCGAGGGTCTCCCCCTCGGTCACCGTCAGGCCCCGCGGCGAGAGGATCGTGTGGATATCCCCGCCGGCCAGGGCATCGACCGCGTCGGCCGAGGATCCAAACACCACGTACTCGATGCTCCGCCCCTGGAGCCCGGCGTAACCGGGGTTGGGCTGGCTCATCGCACCGTCTGCCGACGCTTCGACCAACTCGAGAGGCCCGCTGGCGGGATCCCCGGCAGGGTCTACAGCGAACAGCCCCCCGGCATCGGTCTCAGCTGTCAATAGGCCGCTCCAATGATCTGCGGACATGACCGGAGCGGTGCCCACTCCGAACGGCCAGACCTCGAGACTGGGCCGCCTGTTGAACCTCACTTCGACGGTATGGAGATCGATCGCCGTCACCGAGGAGACGACATCGGGGAAGGCATCCTCCCACTGCCCCCCGAGGGAGAAATTGCGCACTGTGGTAAATGTGAATTCGAGATCGTGGGCGGTGAGTTCTCTTCCGTCGCTGAACCTGCTGTCGGTCCGGAGCGGCACGACTACCCGCCAACCGTCACTGTTCCAGGTCGGTGCGACCATCCCGGCCGCGAGATCAGGTGCCAGGGTAAGTGTGTCCGTCTCAAGTCGATACAGGCTGGCTTTGGTCGGGCTGAGAAGGTAAGACTCCCACACCGTCGGCGGGGAACCGTAGAACTCCCAGAAGTTCAGGTTCTCCGGTGTCCCGAGCAGGCCAACCCTGTAGATGAATGCTTCCGGATCGTCGAGACCTGCGACGACTTCGGGCCCGGGCGGAGTCGACGACGAAGACCCGTCATCGGGATCACTGGCGATTTCGATCGCGGTGGCTGCGTCCCTGTCGGCGATCTGAATTATGCCGGCGACGGCAACTCCGATGAGAACGATGCTGGCACCCAGGGCTCTGAGCAATTGATTGGGCATAGTGGCGAACCTCCCACCTGTTAGATCGGCACAAACCAGCCGAACTTGACGATGAGGAGTGAACCCAAAATCTCGTTAGTATTCACCGATATCCGGGCTGTGGCGCAGCTTGGTTAGCGCGCCGGTCTGGGGGACCGGAGGTCGGGAGTTCAAATCTCCCCAGCCCGACTGAATCAGGTGCTCGGCCTTACCCGCCGAGTACCTGGATCAGCCAGATGACAGCCTCGACGAGCCTCCACCCCAGATAAAGGGCCGCCAGAACGACCATCACCTTGAACAGGAACGGAGTCGGCAGGTCCTCGACCTCGGGAGACTCACGGGGAGCCTCGGGGCGTTCCGTCATCTCTCTGTCGTCCGTTCCCGTTTCCGGGTCACGATATGAATCGGGTTGCCGGTGAAATCGAAGGCGTCTCTAAGCCGGTTCTCGAGGAAACGCAGGTAATCGTCTCCCAGATCTCCACCCGAGTGAAAGAGCACGAACGTGGGAGGGGATGTCCCTGCCTGGACCGCGTAGTGGATCTTCGGACGCCGTCCCTTCCGCACAGGCGGCAGGTGAGACGATGTCCAGTCTCTGATCAGGCGGTTCAGCTCACCCGTGCCCACCCGGTTCACCCGAGTCTCGAAAACCGTTGCAACCGCCGCGCCGAGGCGGTTGAGCCGGGCGCCTGTCGCCGCGGAAAGACGCAGCACCGGGGCCCAGGAGACGAATCCGAACCGATCGGGCAGCGATCGCTCGGTCAGCTCCCGCTGCTCCTCGTCAAGGGCGTCCCACTTGTTGAGCAGGATCACCAACCCGACGCCGGCCTCGACGATCTCGCTGGCGATCCGTTGGTCCTGATGGGTGACGCCATCGGTGGCATCGATCATGAGGATGGCGACATCGGCTTCCTTCAGTGCCTCTCTTGCCCTGACCACCGCGTAGAAATCGGCATCTTCGGTGATCTGCGGTTTGCGGCGAATCCCTGCCGTGTCGACGAGGGTGTATTCGACTCCGTCGATCTCGACTTCGACATCGATCGGGTCCCTCGTCGTCCCGGGAACTTCGGAGACGATTACCCGGTGCTCACCAACCAGCCTGTTGAGCAGCGTTGACTTGCCCACATTGGGCCTGCCCACGATGGCGAGGCGCGGCCGGGGGTCGGGCTCAGGCCCGTCGCCTTCTTCGGGGAGGAGCGAGACCACCCGGTCGAGCAGCTCTCCCACTCCCCTTCCGTGGTACGCGCTGATCGGGTACGGCTCGTCGAGTCCGAGAGACCACAGCCTCCCGATCTCGACCTCGGCCTTCTCGCTGTCGATCTTGTTCGCGGCAAGGATCACCGGCACGCCGGTCCCGCGGAGCGTCGAGATGACTCCGGTGTCGTCGTCGGAGAGGTCGATGGTGCCGTCCACCACGAAGACGACTACATCAGCCCCGCTCAGCGCCGCCTCCGCTTGCTGCTTGATCGACTCATCGATCCCGGTGCCTGGTCTCAACTCCCAGCCGCCGGTGTCGACGACGATGAAACGACGTCCTGCCCAGTCCGCATCGAACTGGCGGCGATCCCGGGTCACTCCGGGCCTCTCCTCGACTACGGCGGTGCGCGACCCGATGATTCTGTTGACCAGGGTCGATTTGCCGACGTTGGGCCGCCCGACGATGGCGACTACGGGGATCATGTTCATCAGGCTCCCCCTAGGCGCTGATCAGTCTCAGGGCCTCAGAGGCGGTCCAGGTCCGATCCTGCT
>JBBDMR010000017.1:0-7355 GCA_040878225.1 Acidimicrobiia bacterium | reverse complement strand
CGATCGTGGCCGTCGATGGTCTGGGTGTGCCAGTTGACAGCTTCGAACCGCTGCTCGACGGTTTCGGAGAAAGTGATGTCAGTTGATCCGTCGATGGAGATGTCGTTGTCGTCGTAGAAGTAGATGAGTCGTCCCAGCGCCAGGTGCCCTGCCATCGAAGAAGCCTCTGCGCTTATCCCTTCCATCAGGTCGCCATCGGAGACGAAGCCGAAAGTGCGGTGGTCGACGAGGTTCGGGCCGAGCCGGGCCCGAAGGTGCGCCTCGGCTATCGCCATCCCGACTCCGGTGCCAAACCCCTGTCCTAGTGGTCCGGTGGTGGTCTCGATTCCAATTGCCTGGTCGATCTCGGGGTGGCCGGCGGTGTGCGATCCCCACTGCCGGAAGTTGCGGATCTCGTCGAGGCTGAGAGGGAACCCGGAGAGGTGGAGCAGGGAATAGAGAAGCATCGACCCGTGTCCGTTGGAGACCACGAATCGGTCGCGATCGGGCCATTCGGGATGGTCAGGATCGACCTTGAGATACTTCGACCAGAGCACGACGGCAATGTCGGCCATCCCCATTGGCATTCCCGGGTGCCCGCTGTTGGCGGCCTGGACGGCGTCCATGGCGAGGGCTTTGATTGTGTTGACGGCGAGTTGTTCTGGAGTGGTTGCAGGCATCAAGACGGGAGGGTAATGCCTCCCGGGGGTTCGCAGAGGTGGCACGGACGGTACCCCTTGGCGGTGGCATCGCCTGCCGACCTCAGTTCCACGACGTTCTCAGCTTTGGATCGACGTATCGCACGGCAGGTCGGGTGACAGAAGATCCCCGTGCTGGTATTGGCCAGGTAGCGCACGTTGCGCCCGGCCAGCTGCTCGAGAGATGCCGGTGTCGCCCCCTCGGTCGTGAGCAACTTCCACTTCCGGTCCGCTCCCCCGAGCGAGTAGGCGCCGATGTGGCCATCGGAACGGACGACACGGTGGCACGGGATGATCAGCGGGACCGGGTTCCTCGCCATCGTCGAACCCACTGCCCGCGCCGCTCCGGCGTTGCCCACCTTGCGGGCCAGCCATCCGTAGGGCCTTACCTCGCCGCGGGGGATCCGGGCTGCCTGGTTCAGAACCCGGGCCTGGAACGGGGTCACCGAGCGGAGATCGACAGGCAGCTTGCCCGGCGAGCCCGCCTCGAGCCGTTCGGGGATCAGCTTGCCCCAAGCCGATGGCGCCTCTGCTCTGAGAAGGGGCCGTCCGAACCTCTCCTCGAAATAGCTCTCGTAGTCCTCCTCTGCGAGGGTTACAGAGGAGACCCCTGCGGGGTTGAACGTGACTACAACCCGGCCCACCGCCGACTCGTAGAAGTCGAAACCGTCGGCAAGGCCGGTCCCAAGCGCGGTTGCATCGGAAATCCGGCCGGGGGCGGGGCCACCGATCAGATCTGCCAGGCTTTCTTCAATGCTCATCTTCGCTCTCCATGATCTCTCGTAGTTTCTTGAGGCCGCGATGAATATCCGCCTTGCATGTCCCTTCGGGGCGGCCGGTTATCCCGGCGATCTCGGGGATCCCGAACCCGACCACATGGCGGAGCACAACTGCTTCGCGCTGCGGTCGGGAGAGGGCGTCGAGGCGCCGCTGCCATGCCGTGGTGTCAGCTGGGTCGAGGTCGTATCCGCCCGGGTCCGTTGCCTCCTCGACCAGAGTCGGTCGTCGCGCACGGTCCCGGAGGTGGTTGCGCCCGATGTTCAGGGCGATGGTCCACACCCATGGCTCGAGGCGAAGCTCTCGTATCCGCTGCGGCGGATACCCGGAGAGGGCGCGATAGGCCCGGATAAATGCCTCCTGACTCAAGTCTTCTGCCTGGTGCCCGTCGCCGGTCATCCGACGCAGGCCCCAGTAGAGGCGTGGCGACATGTACTCGACCAGCCGGGGGAAAGCTGTGTCGAGGTCACGGGCAAGATCGCGGACTAGTGCCACTAAATCATCCATCAGCCAGGAGAACACCGAATAGAGGGAAATGGTTGCACTTGAATCGTTCCCACGCCACCGACCGCCACGGTAGCTTTACCAGCATGGACATTGTCACCGCTTCCGGCATCGTCAGAGAGGCGCGCCGTTCGGTGGACGCGGGCGGTGGCCTCGGTGGCACCGGGTTCTGGAAACTGGTCGGCGCCATCAAGCAAGGGCCAGGGCTCGACCGGCTCATCGACGACGTCGCCGAGATCGACCAGAAGGCGTTCCGGAACTGGGCATTCCTCACCGTCCCCCTCGCGCTCGGAACCTCGTTGATGGTCTTCGGCACGCTGGTCGGGCTGGTGTTGGTGACGCTGGCGTACCGGGTGGACGGGGTCTGGAGCGGGGTCTGGATCCTTGCGGGTACGGGGGTGCTTCTGGTGAGCACCCACGGCCTTGCCCATCTCGCCGTGGGAACTGCTGTGGGTATCAAATTCACCTACTGGTTTATCGGCAAGATCTCCCAACCCCAACCCGGGGTCAAGACCGACTACTCCACCTATCTGCGGACACCAGCGCGGCCCCGGGCGTGGATGCATGCCGCCGGCGCAATTGTCACCAAGGTGATCCCGTTTCTGATGATCGGTGCCGCACTTGCCGCCGGGGTTCCCGCCTGGGCGACGTGGGCGCTGGTCGCCGGGGGAGTTGTGGCGCTGGCCGCCGACGTGTTTTGGTCGACGAAAGCCTCCGACTGGAAGAAGTTCCAGCGGGAAATGGCATACGCTCAGGATTCCTGATCGAAATCCGGGATCGACCCGTCGCTCATGTGCAGTTCTTCGTGTTGACGGATCAACTCTTCGAATAATCCGGGATTGTGAGGGTCGACGCCGATCAAATGCCGGGTGGTTGGCCCACCGGTGGTGTCGAAAGCCCGGGCTCTGGCGAGGAGCTGGGCGGAGGCGTCATCGATCCGTCCGTGCTGTGCCAGGTGCTCCTCCCAGGATCCGATCTCGAAGAATTCGATGATGCGGAGGGGATCGGAGGCGGCGCGCATCAGCTGCCAGCGGTAGGCGCCGGTGCGGAGTCTCACCAAGCGCACTTCAGTCATCAGCCTGGTGAACTCGACCAGGTCGGCCCTGTCGATCTGCCATGCATTGAGGATCATCACCGTTTCGCCGGCGACGGTGGCGTCGTGGGATGGGGGGAGCCGGTTTTCGGAGAACTCCGGCGGGGCGACATTGCGTATCGAGGGGACACCGAGGATGGGGGAGAGGACCCCGAGCAGGAGGGCTGCCGCCGAGAGTGCAACCATCGCGGTTGCGGTGTTGGTGGCGTCTGCGAGCACCCCGGCGAGTATCGAACCGAGGGGGAGGATGCCCCCGAAAGCGAGACTGTAGAGCGACATCGCCCGACCCCTGATCCACGACGGACTGATCAATTGCGCGGTGGCATTGAGGCTGGTGAGGGTGAGCACCCAGAAGAACCCAGAGACCAGCATGGCGGCGGCAGCCACCCAGAGGTTGGGGGCGAGGCCGATGGCAATCCCGGCCAGCCCGAACCCGCTGATAGTCACCCGGGAGGGACGGTCCGGGAACCGGTCGAGGAACCTCTCCCGGAACCAGGCTGCGAAGAGGGCACCCACCCCCATCGACCCCAGCAGGACCCCATAGGCGAGTTCCTCGCCTCCGAGGCTCCTGGTGTGATTGGGAAGCACCGCCTGGATCACCGCTGAGAACATGGCAAAGAGCGCTACGAGGCCGAGCAGCCGCCGGAAGATCGGGGTGAAACGGGCAAACCTGACCCCGAGTGCAATCGCGGTGCTGAAAGACGTCACCTCCCGGTAGGCCGGCTCCATTCTCCGGCCGACGATGATCACCGCAACGATCACGAATGCATACGTGACTGCATTGATCCCGAACCCGGCAGCAGCTCCCAGGGAAGCCAGTATCAAGCCGCCAATTGCCGGCCCGACGGCGCGCGCCGCATTGAACGCCGCCGACTGGACCGCCACTGCGGATGCGATCATCCCGCGCGGCACCAGATCGGGGAGGAGTGCATGCCACGTGGGCAGGTTCAGCGAGACGCCGATCCCCAACAACAGCCCGAGAGCGAGGAGAAGGCCGGGGGTTATGCGGTCGGTATAGGTGAGGACAGCCATCGCAACTGCCGAACCGCCCATGATCGTTTGGGCGATGAGCATGAGCCGGGTCCGGTCGAACATATCGGCGAGAGCACCCGAGACGAGAGCGAGAAAGAGAAGGGGGAGGGTTGACGAAGCGACCATCAGACCGACCCAGGTGTTGGAGTCGGTGAGGTCGAGCATCAGCCATGAGCCCGCAACCGATTGGATGAAAGTGCCCAACGCTGACAGGACCGATGCGATCCACATGATGCGGAAAGATCCGTATTTGAGCGGGGCAACGGCCGAATTCACAACGCCAGGGTAGGACTGCTTCCCGGGGTCGAACCGGCTAGTGGTCTGTCGGTCAAGTAGGGCGCGCGTAGCTCCGAGGAAACGCCGTCAGTAATTGGGCGACAGGCCACAAGAGCATGTCGGGGACTAATTTCGACACCGTGGCCAGAGATCTCGCGTACTTCATCCAGGACGGGCCAACTCCGGGTCCGGGGTTGCTGCTCCTGCACTCGTTCTGGGGCCTCACCTCCTCGGTGAAGGCGCGAGCCGACGGCCTTGCCGACGAGGGCTACACCGTCCTCGCGCCGGATATCAATTTCGGCAAGCTCCCGGGTTCCGAAACCGAGGCAGTTGACCATCTCGGTAAAGCCAATCCGGATCGCCTCGCCTCGCTGGTTTTGTCGTCCGCCCAGTTGCTCCAGGAGAAGTCGTCCCAGCCGACCATCGCCGCCATCGGATTCGGGATGGGTGGCTCCATGGCGCTGTGGGCCTCGGTGCGGCTCCATTCGATCATCGACCGGGTGGTTTCCTTCTACGGGACCCAACAGATCGACTTCGCCGGATCCCGGTCCCGCTACCTGGTCCACCTCGCCGAATCGGACGAGTACATCACCGACGACGAAACCGCATTCATGGAAGCAACGATGGGGCTCGAATCATTGGAAGTTGCCTTCCACCGCTACCCGGGCACCCAACATGGCTTCGCCGACCCCGACGGAGTCACATTCGACCCGGATTCCTTCGAAATCGCATGGAATCGAACAGTCGATTTCCTCAGGGAATGATCTGAGCCACAGGGTCTCCCGTGGTCACATCCCCCGGAGTCAGTACCCGTGCATACCAGCGGGAGGATCCGGGGTGCTCAGTGTGAGACATGCGGCTGAACCTGCCGTCGGCGAACCATTGGGCGTTTTTGGCGCAGGGGGTGGCCACGTCGGTGATTTCGATTGTCAGGTCCGCACCGATACGGAAACGCTGGCCGGGCGCAACGGTCGCCCAATCGAGACCGGATATCGTGAGGTTCTCCCCGGCCGATCCCGGCGCAATCGGGTGTCCTTCCGCCCGGAGCATCTCGATCACCTCGAGGGAGTACAGGCAAAGGGTCTGGTCCGGCCCGCCATGGTGTCTCCTGTCGGCCTGGCGGTCGCCCTCCATCCCGTCGAGGTCTACTGCTGCCCGGTCGACCGGGAGCTTGGGGACGCCACCGTCGGAGACGTTGATCTGGTGGATGCGCGGCATTAGGCGAGGTTACGGCAGGTGACATGGGTTTTGCGTGGTGATTCCTTGGAGCCACCCGAGCAGGCAGGAGTGAGGTTCCTCTAACCTGATCGGTGATGTTGGCCGACGAGACTCAGCTTGCCCCGCGGGTGACCCCTGGATTGCTCAGATCCCTGGAGGCAAGGATCGATGTTCCACCGGACCGTGAACAGATCCCTGTCGTTGCCCCCTTCACCCTCCAGCAGATCGGCTCCGTTCCGCAAGCCCTCAGCGGCGACGTCACCAACGCCGTCGCTGTGTCCCGGCAAGCGCAAAAGAGATGGGAGCAACTCACACCCACAACGCGGGGGAGAATCTTCACTCGATTCCACGATCTGCTGATCGATCGCGCAGACGAGGCGATGGACCTGGTCCAGCTCGAAGCCGGAAAGGCTCGAGTCCCGGCGTTCGAGGAGGTGTTCGACACGGTTGGGACCACCCGCTACTACGCGAACACGGCGCCCGGTCTGCTCAGGCGGAGACGTCGTCGGGTCTCTTTCCCACTATTGACCAAGGCCTACGAGTACAAACATCCACATGGGGTGGTGGGGTTCATAACACCGTGGAACTTTCCCTTCACATTGGGGATCTCCGATGCAGTACCGGCGCTGCTGGCTGGCAACGGTGCGGTGATAAAGCCCGACGAGAAGACCCCGTACTCGACTCTCTATGCGGTGCGCCTCCTCGAGGAAGCCGGACTACCCGAGGGACTGGTTCAGGTGGTCACCGGTCGGGGTGACCTGATCGGTCGTTCAATTGTAGATTCGGTGGATTTCATCATGTTCACCGGGTCGACAGATGTCGGCCGCCTCGTCGCGGAACAAGCCGGGCGTCGAGTCATCGGCATGGCCATGGAACTGGGCGGTAAGAACGCGGCGATCGTGCTCGCCGACGCTGACCTGGACAAAGCAGTTCCCGGAATCATCAGAGCGGTATACGCCAATGGTGGCCAACTATGCATCGCTGCCGAGCGCATTTACGTCGAGGAGCCGGTTCTCGCGGAATTCACCGAACGTTTTGTAAGAGCCGCTGACGAGTTGGATCTCAGCCTCGGATACGAGTTCCCGGGCATGATCGGCTCGATGATTACCCAGGCTCATCTCGACGATGTGCATCATCACGTCGAGGATGCCGTTGCTCGGGGAGCCAAGCTCCTCGCCGGCGGGAAACCCAGGCCCGACGTGGGCCCATTGGTGTACGCACCGACCGTGCTCACCGACGTCGACGAGTCGATGGAAGTCTGTAGAACGGAGACCTTTGGACCCGTGGTGAGTATCTACGGCGTTCCCGACGCGGAAACCGCGATTCAGAGAGCCAACGACTCTCACCTGGGTCTCAATCTCAGCGTTTGGACCCGAAACACCCGGGCTGGTGTCGCGCTGGCCGCTCGTCTTGAAGCTGGGACAGTGGGCGTGAACGATGGGTACGCCGCAACATGGTCGAGTTACGACGCCCCGATGGGCGGCATGAAGGCGTCCGGCCTTTCCCGGAGGCACGGTTCTGAGGGGATTCTGAAGTACACCGACCCTCAGACGGTTGCTGTTCAACACCTGATTCCAGCTTTCGCTCCTCCGTGCGGGATGAGTTATGACCGGTACAGCGTCCTTCTCGGCAAGGCTCTCAAGCTCCTCCGCCGCATGCCTTTCTACAAGTAACGATCTCCCCTCCGCTTGCAACTCTCCCTCCGCTAGCAACTCTCCCTCCGCTTGCAACTCTCCCTCCGCTTGCGGAGGGAGTACCTCACTTCGCGTCTCTCCCTC
>JBBDMR010000016.1:0-7421 GCA_040878225.1 Acidimicrobiia bacterium | reverse complement strand
CTCGCCGACCTCATGGAGATGTCGCCATCGAAGGAGGCCCAGGCAAAGATCCGGCTGTTCCGGACGTTCGACCCCCAAACCGACCAGGACGAAGTCCCCGACCCGTGGGGGGGACCCGAGGAGGGCTATGACGAGACGATCCGCATCGTCACCGCCGCCGCTCGAGGGCTGGTCGCCGCGCTTAGCTAGCCCTCCCCGTTGAGGATCCGGTAGCCATCGCGGAGGAAGCCAAGCGCTGCCTCAAACGGCTCCGGTGAGGCGGCAAGTTCGGCGTAGCTGAGGCTCGACCCGTTGAATGCCTCATCGTTCCAGTATGCATTGGAACGGTCGATCTCGCCCCATGCCGCCACATATACATACGGCTCAGCGTGCTTCTCATCTCCCGGGGAGAACCCGTAGCTGGCCCTCTTCCCGCTTTCTGAGTCACCGGTCTCCATCGCCGCATCGAAGTGCTCAGGCCAGATCTGGGTCGCTGACGGGTCGTCAGCGTCCCGGCCGCTCCCGCGGAACGAGTCGAGGACCTCGAAGCCGAAGTCGAACCAGGAACCGATGAGATGAGAGTCGTCTGCGTCGACCGACAAGGCGACATCAGGACCTATCGGGGTGAGGGGGTCCTTGAAGTCCTCGAACCACACTTCGGCGTATGAGTCGCCGAAGAACTCGGCGGCCGCCCGAACGGTCGAGATCTGCCGGGTAGCCACGTTCCCTCCCTCTTCATGGACGAGGAGAGAGCCATCGACGCGGGCCACCCGACCCTCGAACTCGGGGGTTCCGAAGCCACCAGGGGTGGCACGCAGGCCCATCTTCCCATCCACACCGTGGCGTGCCGGGCTGAGAGCGAAGTACGCAATCTGATGCAAGTGATCGCGCGTCATCCCGAAAGACCCGGACAGGGGCTGCCAGAGCATTGATTTACTCACTTCCGTCGCCTTCCTCCCCGGGTTTCCTCCAGAAGGTTGCGATCTGGCCGGCGCCGACCACAAGGCCTGCCGCCACCGCAGCGGCACCCACCCAGCCGTCGAGGTCATCGGCAATGCCGAGGAGACTGTCCAGCGAATACTGCCCGGGCCCGATCACTGCAACCGCGGCGCTGACGACGGCAAGGGTGGCCACATACTCGTACCCCTCGTCGGGGCGGTGGAAGTTGAAGAACCCCGCAAAGCGATGGATCGACCAGAACGCCACGAACATCGTTGCGACCACGCCGACGACTGCCGCGGAAGTGAGCAGACCGGCAATGAGGGCGATGCCGATCAGAATCTCGCTCGCCGCCGACAAGCGGGCATTCATCCGGGCCGACTTGAAGCCCTTCGATGCGAACCATTTTGCAGTGCCCTCGAGTGTTCTCGCATGATTGACTCCATGGGCGATCATCACGATTCCGAGCCACAACCTGACCAACAGTATTGCGATATCGACTTGTTCCATCGGTCCCAACGCTCCTTCTGACCGCAAGGCGACGGCCTCTATCGAAAGGAAAGCTTCTTTGCGGGGCGATTATGCCCGAAACCGAACCCGCCCGAAACTGAGATCAACGGCTCATGCGGCGGTACCGCCAGGCGAGACCGGTGGTCGCCGCAGCGCCGAAACCCGCACCCATCCACAGCAGCGGGTGCCACCCCGGTGCGGCTCCGGCGACGGACGAGATCGCCGCTGCTGTCACTACGTCGACTTTGGGAGTCGTTGGGCTCGACTCGACAACGGATGCATGCACCGGTCCGGTAGCGGAGATGGTCGGGATCGGTCCGGCCGCCGTTGTCGACGGGGAGGTTGCTGGAGTGCCGGTCCTTGCGGCATCGACTTCAGCGGTTAGCGAGGTTGCGACAAGCCGATTGAGGTTCGAACCCGGACACGCTGTAGCGCTCATGGCGCGATGACCGGTGATCGTCGCTGTGGTCACCGATGAACCGGCATGCCATAGGCTCGAGCCCTTCGAGGTGAAGCTGACCTGTGATCCCGGGACAGTGGAGACTCCATGTTTGTCGGCAAGCCAGGCGAGGAGATCGATCAGTGAGCCCAACGCCGCCCCGGAAGGGTTGGATGCGTTGAAGTCGCCAATCAGACAGACGAGTTGGCTGAAGCCCTGGTTGCCCCCGGTGGCATCGCCAGCGACGGCTCCGGCAACACTGCCCGATCGCCCCTCCCAGATTCCCCCGCCCGAGTCGATGAGGAAGTTGTAGGCAATGTCGTTCCATCCCTTTTCTGCACTGGTGTGAAGGTCATAGAAGCTTCGCAAGATCGCAGGGGCCTGCTCGGGGGTATGACCGGCCCGCGAAGCCGAGTGATGAACCAGGAGAAACCTCACGTCTTCGGCGGGGAGTGGCCCCTTCGGCGGCCGGTCGATGGCCCAGGCCGACCGCGGGTTGATCGTCAATCCGCGGGCCGGTGCAGGATTGACAAGGAGGGCGCTCCCTCCCATGAGACCCAAACCCGCGGCGTGGATGAACTCACGGCGCGACCAGCGACGAGCCATGCCAGAATTCAGGGCCATGGGTAAAGCTTAGGTTTGGCTCCCCGATTGTTTACCGTTCTAACCGAATGAAGGTGTCAATTTGAAAAGCGCTACCGAAGCCGGCCTTGCCATCCTGGTCGTCCTGGTTCTGGGAGCCGGGTTCTGGCTGTATGGCGGTGGCGAGTTGGGTGGCGACGGGACGACCGCGACCACCACCCCGATCGTCATCGACCCCGAGGCGGCAGGACGCGGGCTGCAACTCGCCAACGACACGGGTTGCCTGGCCTGTCACACGGTTGACGGGACCCCGAGCACCGGGCCGACCTGGAGCGGCGTCGCCGGCGCCAGCCGACCCCTGGAGTCGGGCGAGAGCGTCATTGCCGACACCGCATATCTCTTCAACTCGATCGTCGACCCCGGGGCGCAGCTGGTTGCAGGTTTCGCCGATGTGATGCCCGCCGATTACGCCGACCAGCTCACCGAGGCCGAGATCAATGACCTGGTCACCTACATTCAGTCCTTGGCGGGCTGACACCACCACCCACCCTCCGTTTCTGTGTGCCCCAGATCGCACATGAGACGTCATGCATTAGGAACGGGATCTCAAACTTGATATAACCTCACTCAAGTTGTACCATTGTCCCTGACTCAGAAATCTAACCTGAAAAGGACTATTTTCATGGCAAAAGCAGTAGGAATCGACCTCGGGACCACCAACAGTGTCATTGCTGTGCTCGACGGGGGCGAGCCCACCATCATCGCCAACGCCGAAGGTGCCCGCACCACCCCGTCCGTCGTCTCCTTCAAGGAAGACGAGGTGCTTGTCGGTGAGTCGGCGAAGCGTCAGGCGATCACGAATCCCGACCACACCGTGCGCTCGGTCAAGCGTCACATGGGAACCGACTGGAAAGTTGACATCGGCGACAAGAGCTACAACGCCCAGGAGATCTCGGCGCGCATCTTGATGAAGCTGAAGCGCGACGCTGAGTCGTTCCTCGGTGACACCATCACCGACGCAGTGATCACCGTTCCCGCATACTTCAACGACAGCCAGCGCCAGGCGACCAAAGAGGCCGGCCAGATCGCCGGACTCAACGTACTGCGCATCATCAACGAGCCCACTGCGGCCTCTCTCGCCTACGGCCTCGACAAGGCAGCCGACCAGACCATCCTCGTCTACGACCTTGGTGGAGGAACCTTCGACGTGTCCGTCCTCGAGATCGGCGACGGTGTCTTCGAGGTCAAGTCCACCTCCGGCGACACCAAGCTCGGTGGAGACGACTGGGACGAAGTCCTGATGAACCATCTGGTAACCAGCTTCAAGAACGACCACGGCGTCGACCTGAGCAAAGATCGCATGGCAATGCAGCGTCTCAAGGAAGCCGCGGAAAAGGCCAAGATCGAGCTGTCGAGCGTGGTCGAGACCGAAGTCAACCTTCCCTTCATCACCGCCACCGACGCCGGGCCGCTCCACCTCCAACAGAAGGTGACCAGGTCCGAGTTCGAGAAGCTTTCCGCCGCCCTCCTCAAGCGGACCAGGTCGCCCTTCGAGCAGGCGATCAAAGACGCCGGCATTCCGGTCGACGAGATCGAGCATGTGGTGTTGGTCGGTGGGTCGACCCGCATGCCTGCGGTCCAGGCACTGGTCAAAGAACTGACCGGTAAAGACCCGCACAAGGGCGTCAACCCGGATGAAGTCGTGGCCGCCGGCGCCGCCATCCAGGCAGGAGTGCTCAAAGGCGATGTAAAGGACATCCTCCTCCTCGACGTCACTCCACTCACTCTCGGAATCGAGACCAAGGGCGGGGTCATGACGAGGATGATCGAGCGCAACACGACGATCCCGACCAAGCGCTCCGAGATCTTCACCACCGCCGAGCCCAACCAGCCGGAGGTCGAGATCCACGTACTCCAGGGTGAGCGGACGATGGTGGGCGACAACAAGAGCCTCGGTAAGTTCCGGCTGACCGGAATCCCACCGGCCCCGATGGGCATCCCCCAGATCGAAGTCACTTTCGACATCGACGCCAACGGGATTGTCCATGTGAACGCCAAGGACCTAGCCACTTCCAAGGAGCAGGCGATGACCATCACCGGCGGATCGGCTCTTGCCGACAACGAGATCGACAAGATGATCAAGGACGCCGAGAAGTACGCGGAGGAAGATGCGAAGCGACGGGAAGCTGTCGAGACCCGCAACCAGGCCGACCAGCTGGTCAATCAGACCGAGACCCTTCTCGCCGAATCCGGTGAGCAGATGACCGACGACGAGAAGCAGGCTGTCGAGTCCTCACTTGCCGAGCTGAAAGCGAACCTCGAGGACGACTCGACCGAGACCGAGCTGGTCAGGAAGTCGATGGACGCCCTCATCCAGACCAGCCAGGCAATGGCCACACGTCTCTACCAGCAGGCCGCACAGGCCCAAGCCGCAGAGGGCGAGGGTGACAGCGCCGAGGATGACGACATCGTTGAAGCCGAGATCATCGACGAAGACGATGACGACGAGCAGTCGCCCGAAGCGAACGCCTGAGTAACAAGCACCGATGACGGACTCCGAAATTCCGGCACTGGAGAAAGTGCCCACCGCCCACGATCTCGGCATCGAGCTCCCGGATGAACCCGGGGAGGCGATCACAATGCTCCTCGGGCTGGTGGCGGAATCTCGAGAAGAAGCGACGTCGTATCTCGACGACCTGAAGCGGGTCGCTGCCGATTTCGACAACTTCCGCAAGCGAACGATGCGGGAGCAGGCGGCGATGCTCGACCGGGCAGCGGAGCGAGTTATCCATAAGCTGCTCCCGGCGCTCGACTCCTTCGACGCGGCCCTGTCCATCAAGGTCGAATCCGATGCCGACCAGCAACTCATGGCGGGCATGGAGAGAACCCGGGAACAGCTCCTGAGCGCCCTCGCCGAGGAAGGGCTCAAAGTGGTGCCAACAGTGGGGGAGAAATTCGACCCCGAGGTCCACGAACCGGTCGGGGCACCGTCCGGCAACGGGCAACCCGTGGTCGACGAAGAGCTCCGTCGCGGATACGTGCTCAATGACAGGCTGATCAGAGCGGCCCTGGTGACCCTCGAATCACGGGAATCATGAATCGCGACTGGGTTGACAAGGACTTCTACAAGGTGCTGGGCGTGTCATCCGACGCACCTGCCGAGGAGATAAAGAAGGCATACCGCAAGCTCGCCCAGACCCACCATCCCGACGCCAATCCTGGCAACAAGGAGGCCGAGGAGAAGTTCAAGGAGATCTCCGAAGCGCACGCCACCCTCTCCAACGCCGAAAAGCGCAAGGAGTACGACGAGGTCCGTCGTTTGGTGGCAACCGGCGGATTCGGGACCGGTGGAGGAGGGTTTGGCGGTTTCGGCGGCGGACAACAGGTGCGTGTCGAAGACCTGAGCGATCTTCTCGGCGGGTTCGGCGACATCTTCGGAGGCGGCCGTGGGGCACGCGGCGGCCCGAGGCGCGGAACCGACATGGAGGCCGACCTGACTATCGGCTTCGATGATGCCGCCCAGGGCGTCACCACGACGATTTCGGTGCGCGGCGCCGCCACCTGTTCGAAATGCGGCGGTTCGGGAGCCGAGCCGGGCACATCGGTCACCACCTGCCCGACATGTGGAGGGCGGGGAACGGTTGCCCAGAACCAGGGATTCTTCTCTTTCACCCAGCCCTGCCCCGACTGCGGGGGCCGAGGTCAACGGATCGAGAAACCGTGCAGTCAGTGTCGTGGATCGGGTTCGGAGATGAAGACCAGGGACATCAAGCTCCGTGTGCCCGCCGGAGTCAAAGACGGCTCGACCCTGCGGCTTCGCGGCAAAGGCGCTCCGGGATCGATGGGTGGCCCTGCCGGCGATCTGCTGGTTCACATCCGGGTTGCCGCTAGCAAGCTCTTCGGACGGAAGGGCAACCATCTCACTCTGAAAGTTCCGATCACGTACACGGAGGCATCACTGGGGACCAAGATCGAAGTGCCCACGTTGAACGGGGGCGTCAAGCTCAAGGTCCCGGCCGGGACCCCCTCCGGGAAGACCTTCCGGGTCAAGGGCCGGGGGGTTCAGCCCGAAGCCGGGCGGCCCGGAGACCTCCTGGTGACGGTCGAGGTTGCGGTGCCGACCAAAGTTTCCCGTGAGGAAAAGAAGCTGCTCGAGGCACTGGCAGAGGAGAATGGTGAAGACATCCGTGATTATTTGAAGGATCCGAGATGAGCAAGTCGATGAAAGCCGTATTCGTCATCTCTGTCGCCGCGGAGCTGGCGGGCATGCATCCCCAGACTTTGCGCATCTATGAGCGGAAAGGGTTGATCGACCCCTTCCGCACCCCCGGAGGCACCCGCCGGTACTCCCGGGATGACATCGAACGTCTCCAGTTGATCCAGGACCTGACCAGTCAGGGGCTGAACCTGGAAGGAGTGCGCCGGGTCCTCGCCCTGCAACAGGAAAACCGTCAGCTGAAGCTGAAGGTAGAGCGCCTCCGCGAACGCGTCGAGGAGTTGGAACAGCACAGCCGCCGCATCGCCGAAGAGGTCACGCGCAGCTTCCGCCATGAGATAATCCTCCGCAGCAACCTGCGGCCACCAATTGGAGGGGCCCATGAGTGATGGATATCAGGGACCCGTCCGCATCCTGGGAAGCGACGGCGTCCTCCTGACCACGGGGAGAGTCTCGTTGGAAGCCGACACCGAACATGGCAACTGGACCGGCGTGCTGGAGACCTTGAAGAACACCGCCGTCGCCGGCAAAGCACTGATGGTGACCCTGGAGACCCTCGAAGGAAATCGGGGCGATGCCCAGCTGGTGCCCCTCTCCGAAAACGGCGACCGCGCCCTCTCCAAAGTAGTAGGCATAGGCCCAACCCGACCGTTCTAGCGACTCAAGCGACCATGGGAGCGGCTGTTCCCCCCAGCGACCGCAGGGAGCGGCTGTTCCCCCGGAGGCGAAGCCGAACGGGGGAAAGGTCCCTGTCGG
>JBBDMR010000015.1:0-1423 GCA_040878225.1 Acidimicrobiia bacterium | reverse complement strand
CGCCTTCGGCGACTATCAGCCCGTCGGCGTCGACGACAACGTATCGGATGAGGCCCGAGTCGACGATCGCAAACCCGGAGAGGGCCACCGGCGACACCACCGTTGAACCCCAGAAGGGCGCATCGACGAATAGGGCGGGGAGCAGGTCGACATAGTCGCCCCGGGTCTGAGGACGGTCGACGATCAAGCCCTCCCCTGTGAGCACATCAACTGCAACCCCATCGATCAGGAACTCGACTGCATCCACATCATCGAACCAGGTGGCGGTGTAGACGACCTGCGCCACCCGCCCCAACACACTGAGCGAACCACCGCCTGACTCGAACTCGGCGCTCAGGTCGACAAGTGCGATCCGGTCAACCACATCGACGCCGAGGAGGGTGGTCCCCTCAGGGACCGCCGAAGACAACCCCATCTCCCCCTCCACATCTGTAGGCCCGTCGATCAACGCGGCCAGGGCGTCTCCGATTTCGACCGATCCCGTACGTGCCACCGGTGCCAGGTAGGGGCCGGGCTCGACCGGGAAGCCGTCGAAGAAGAAGTAGACGGGGAACTCCTCCTCGGTCACGGCCGGCACCGTTGTGGTCGTCTCCGGCAGCGTGGTCGTCTCCGGCAGTGTCGTCGCAACGGACGTTGTCGTCGAGGTGTCAGGAGCGGCGGTCGTGGTGGTATCCACCGTCTCGCCGACGCAACCCGCCACTAGGAGGGCACTGACAATTGCAGCTGACAGGTATCTCATGGGATCAACTCCGGGATTGTCGCGAACTGGTATCCCGCCTCGACGAGCCCCGAGACTATTGCCGGCAGTGCGGCGAAGTCGGTCGACTGGGCGCCGACGTGGAGCAGGTAGATTGCCCCCGGCTGCGCCCCGCTCAGGCAGCGCTCGGTCACTTCGGCAGCAGGGATCCCCTTCCATCCGAGCGAGTCAACCGTCCACATGATCGAATAGTGATACCCGGCCGCGCCGACGTCGGCGAGCACCTGATTGTTGTAAGCGCCGTACGGCGGGCGGAAGTACGGGATCATGGTTGTCCCCGTCAGGTCGAAAATTATCGCTTCGGTTCTCTCCAGTTGGTCGAGCCGCTCCGCCGTTGTCAGGGTCTCCATGTGCGGATGGTTGTAGGTGTGATTCATCAATGTGTGCCCTTCAGCGACCATTCTCTGCACCAGGTCGGGATTGGATTCGGCCCAGGTGCCGGTCATCCCGAAGCTGGCACTGATCCCCTGACCCGCCAGAAAGTCGAGGATCTCCTCACCGAAACCGCGGTCGGAGCCGGCGTCGAAGGTCAGTGAGACGACAGGTTCTGTGGTGTCGGCTTTCCAGATCAGTTGCGAAGGACCCAGAGGCACAGTGGTGGTCACAGGGAGGGTTGGGCTTCCCCTCGAATCGTGGAGGGTTTCTTATTGATGGATCTCACGCTCA
>JBBDMR010000014.1:0-39231 GCA_040878225.1 Acidimicrobiia bacterium | reverse complement strand
GTGAATGTCGAGGCCCCCGAAGGGATCACATTCGACGTTCCCGAGCCCACCAAGATCATCGTATCCGGCATCGACAAAGAGATGGTGGGTCAGGTCGCCGCCGACATCCGCAAGGTCCGCCCCCCCGAGCCCTACAAGGGCAAGGGGATCAGGTACCGGGGCGAGCATGTCCGCCGCAAGGCCGGAAAGGCAGGTAAGTGATGGGCGCCAGTCGCACTGATTCCCGCAGACGCCGCCATTTCCGGGTGCGCAAGCACGTGTCGGGGACGGCTGAGCGGCCCCGCATGGCGGTCTACCGGAGCAACCGATACATCTATGTCCAGGTCATCGACGACGTTGCCGGGCACACAGTTGCCTCAGCTTCGTCACAGGAGAAGGACCTGCGCACCGCAACCCTCACCGAGGAGACAGCTGCCAAGGTCGGCAAGCTCCTGGGTGACCGCGCCAAAGAGGCAGGCGTGACCTCCGTGGTCTTCGACCGGGGCGGATACAAATACCACGGCAAGATCAAGGCCCTCGCCGAAGCCGCCCGCGAATCCGGATTGGAGTTTTAATGGCCCAGCAAAATCGACGAGACGATCAACAACAGAGTCAGTTCGACGAGCGGGTGATCCAGATCAACCGGGTGTCCAAGGTGGTCCAGGGTGGGCGTCGCTTCAGCTTCACCGCGCTGGTTGTCGTCGGCGACGGTAACGGCAAGGTCGGCGTCGGATACGGTAAGGCCAAAGAAGTCCCCGCTGCCATCCAGAAAGGCATGGAGATCGCGCGCCGCGACATGGTCGAGATCCCCATGGCCGGCCAGACGGTGGTCCATCAGCAGATCGGTGAGCACGGCGCTTCTCGGGTGCTGATCAAGCCGGCCGCACCCGGAACCGGTGTCATCGCCGGTGGGGCGGTCAGGCAGATCCTCGAGGCTGCGGGTGTCAAGGATGCTCTCGCCAAGTCGCTCGGATCGCCGACCCATCTCAACGTGGCCAAGGCTGCGATGAACGCACTGACCGGTCAGCGTCGCCCCGACGATGTCGCCCGCTTGCGGGGCAAGAAGGCCGAGGACATCGTCCCTCCCGGGCTACTCAATGCCTACCGCTCGACCGAGTCGTTGCGGGCGCACTCCAAGGCTGGTGAATGATGGCCAAAGCCAAGACCAAGACGGTCACCGTCACACTGAGAAAGTCTCTGATCGGCCAGAAGCCGAAGAATCGGGCGACAGTGGAGTCGCTGGGTTTGCGCAAGATAAGGCAGTCGGCGGTCCACAATGACACTCCAAGCTTGCGCGGGATGCTGGAAAAGGTCCGCCACCTCGTCGACGTCGACGAGAACTGACGCGAGAACAACGATTTAGTGAGTTACTTATGACTGAGAAAAAAGAGCAGCTGAAACTGCACAACCTCGCTCCGGCCCCCGGCTCGAAGAAAAAGAAGATCCGGGTCGGACGTGGTGAGGGTGGCCGCCGCGGCAAGACCGCGGGCCGTGGCACCAAGGGCCTCAAGGCCCGCAACTCGCTGCGCCCCGGTTTCGAGGGTGGCCAGACGCCATTGGCGATGCGTCTTCCCAAGCTCCGCGGCTTCGCCAATCCCAACAAAGTGGCTTACGCGGTGGTCAACCTGACTTCCTTCGTCGACTTCGAGGCGGGTAGTGAAGTGACCCCGGAGACCCTGCGGGACAAGGGCCTGATCCGCCATCGCGGCCTGGTCAAGGTGCTCGCCGAGGGCGAACTCGACAGGGCATTGACCGTGAAGGCGCATGCGTTCAGCGCGGCAGCGAAAGAGAAGATCGAAAAGGCCGGCGGCACAGTCGAGGTTCTCTGAACCCGACGTATTCAACAGACTCCTAGGACCTGAATGCTCTCCATATACAGAAACATGTTCAAGATCCCGGACTTGCGGGCGAAGATCCTCTTCACCCTCGCAATGTTCGCCGTCTACCGACTTGGCGCCACCATCCCGGTGCCGGGGATCGACCTCGACGCCGTCTCCCTGTTCCAATCGCAGCAACAGGCTGGGGGCATCTACGGATTGCTCAACCTGTTCTCCGGCGGCGCTCTCGAACAGTTCTCTGTGTTCGCCCTGGGAATCATCCCCTACATCACCGCATCGATCATGATGCAGCTGTTGACGGTGGTCATCCCCAAACTGCAGGCGCTCCAGGACGAGGGCGAGTCAGGCCGAAAGGTAATCACTCAATGGACCCGTTACGTGACGGTCGTCCTGGCGTTGATCCAGTCGACCGGTTTCACGTTCCTTTTCCACTCCGGACGGTTCACCAATGGGATCGACCTGATCCCCAATTACACCCCGGCACGGGTGATTCTCATCGTGATCACCATGACCGCAGGTACTGCCATGGTTATGTGGCTCGGTGAGCTGATCACGCAACGCGGGGTTGGCAACGGGATGTCGCTGATCATCTTCGTCTCCATCCTCAGCCAGTTCCCCTTCATCTTCGGCCAGATCTGGGGCCAGACCGCTGCAGTCGGATTCACCGGCCGCTTCATCTTCATCATGCTTGTGTTCGCAGCGATGATCGTGGCGATCATCTTTGTCGACCAGGGCCAGCGCAGGATCCCCATCCAGTTCGCCAAGCGGGTGCGGGGACGGCGGGTCATGGGCGGCCAGTCGACTTACATCCCGTTGAAGGTGAACACCGCGGGCGTGATCCCGGTCATCTTCGCCACCTCGGTGCTGCTGATCCCATCGCTGATCATCACTGCCATTCCCTCGGACGCGGCGTGGGTCCAGGCGACATACCGATGGATCGACCAGAACCTCGGTGGTGGGGCCCAGGGTGTGAGCTGGTGGTACATCCTCATCCTCTTTGCCCTGGTCATCTTCTTCACCTACTTCTACACAGCCATCCAGTTCGACCCGGAAAAGCAGGCGGAGATGATTCAGCGCCAGGGTGGATTCGTCCCCGGCGTCCGTCCCGGACGGCAGACGGCGAAGTATCTCGGGTTCATCTTGAACCGGATCACGCTTCCCGGCTCGATATTCCTCGGGATCATCTCGATCCTGCCGGCAATCGCCGGTGCGGTCTGGGGCATCGCCATCGCCTTCTCCGGTGTGTCGATCCTGATCGTGGTCGGTGTCGCCCTCGAGACCATGAAGCAGATCGAGTCACAGCTGACGATGCGTAACTACGAAGGAATCCTGACGTGACGATGCGGCTCCTGTTCATCGGGCCTCCTGGAGCCGGGAAGGGCACCCAGGCCGACAGGATCGCCGACAGGCTGGGCATCCCTCACATCTCTACCGGCGACATGTTCCGCCACCACGTCTCCACCGGAACCGATCTCGGCCGGCAGGTCGATGAGATCATGAAGCGCGGCGACTACGTTCCCGACGCGATAACGGTGGCGATGCTCGAGGGGCGTCTCGAACTGGATGATGCAGCCGAGGGGTACATCCTCGACGGCTTTCCCCGGACCGCCGCTCAGGTCGAGGCCCTCGACGGCCTCCTCGGCGAGAACGGGCTCGACCATGTGGTGGTTTTCGACGTCGAAGAGCAGGCGCTGGTAGACCGGCTGCTCGCCCGCGGGCGCGCCGATGACACCGAGGAGACGATCCGGACCAGATTCCAGATCTACCTCGACCAGACCGCGCCGCTGCTCGAGACCTATGAGGAACGCGGCCTGGTGGTCACGGCCGACGGCATCGGAGACCTCGACGAGGTGACCGAGCGGATCCTCGACAAGCTCGGTGTCGCAGCTCCAACCGAGGCGTGATCACCTGATGATCAGCATCAAGAGCCGTCGTGAGTTTGCCAAGATGGAAAAGGCCGGCGCCACCGTCGCCGAAGTCCACCAGGCAGTCAGAGAGGCTGCGGTCCCCGGGGCATCGCTGCTCGACCTCGAGGCTATCTCCGCACGGATCATCGAGGCCAACGGCTGTACTTCGTCGTTCCTCAACTACCACGGTTCTTACCCGGCGACGCTTTGCCTGTCGCCAAACGACGTCATCGTTCACGGGATTCCCACCGAATACCGCCTCGAGCAGGGGGACATCCTGAGTGTCGATGCGGGCGCGATCTACGAGGGTTTTCACGGCGACGCAGCCTTCACCATCGGCATCGGGGAGATCAGCGACGAGGCGAAGCATCTCATCGACATCACCGAGCAGGCGTTGTGGGCTGGTGTTCGCCAGGTCAAAGCCGGCAACCGCCTCGGCGACATCGGTGCTGCCGTCGCCCGGATCGGCGCCGAGCACGGGTACGGCGTCGTTGAAGAGTATGTGGGCCACGGCATCGGCCGCCAGATGCACGAGGAGCCCCAGGTCCCCAACTACGGCGAGCCCGGCACCGGGATGAAGCTGCGCAAGGGCATGGCCCTCTGCATCGAGCCAATGTTCAACATCGGCAGGCGCCACACCAAGGTCGACCCCGACGGTTGGACGGTTCGCACCGCCGACGGCAGTCTCTCCGCCCATTGGGAGCACACTGTTGCGATCACTCCGGATGGCCCGATGATCTTCACCGCGGCGGATGAGCCGGTTCCTGTTGAATTTGAGGAGGCGGCCACTCGTGGCTAACATTTGCGGGTCTCCTCCCCATTTTGTGGTTGGAGCGCATTATTCGGTCCGGGACAACCCCGTAATCAGCTCAAAAGCTATGGGGGTGTGCCCCGGTGATACTCGCGCCATGACGGTCCTCCTGGCTGACCGCGGTGCGGGACAAGAGATTTTTTGGAGTAACCAGAATGAAAGTTAGACCTTCCACCAAGAAAATGTGTGAGAAATGCCGGATCATCCGACGCCGTGGCCGCGTCTGGGTGATCTGCGAAAACCCCCGTCATAAACAGCGTCAAGGATGAGGTACCACTAAGTGGCACGAATTGCGGGAGTCGACCTCCCACGTGACAAGCGGCTCGAGATCGGGCTGACATATATCTATGGGATCGGGCCGACCCGCGCCCGTCAGGTCTGCGCCGAGACCGACATCGATCCGGACACCAAAATCCGGTCGCTCACTGACGACGAGGTGGCGCGGATCCGGAGGCACATCGAGGCTGCCTACGACGTCGAGGGTGACCTGCGGCGTGAAGTCCAGCAGAACATCAAGCGCAAGATTGAGATCGGCAGCTACCAGGGGATCCGCCATCGTCGCGGTCTCCCGGTCCGTGGGCAGCGCACCCACACCAACGCCCGGACCCGAAAGGGCCGCCGCGTTGCAATTGCCGGCAAGAAGAAGGTCACGAAGTAGGAGTAATCGGTGGCGACTCAACCAGGTAGCAAGCGGGTACGCCGGCGTGAGAGGAAGAACATCTCCCACGGCCAGGCCCATATCAAAGCAAGTTTCAACAACACGATCATCAACATCACCGATCTCAACGGCGGCTCTGTCGCGTGGACTTCGGGAGGCTCCGTGGGGTACAAGGGGTCGCGCAAGTCGACGCCTTATGCCGCCCAGGTCGCAGCCGAAGAGGCCGCACGCCGCGCCGGGGAGCACGGCATTCGCAAGCTCGACGTCATCGTCAGCGGCACCGGCTCCGGCCGCGACACCGCGGTGCGGACCCTGCAGAACATGGGCATGGAAGTCACCTTCATCAAAGATGTGACCCCGCTGCCCCACAACGGCTGTCGTCCCAAGAAGCGGAGGCGTGGCTGATGGCCCGCTACACAGGCCCGCGCCACAAGGCTTGCCGCCGTGCCCGCACCCCGCTGTGCCAGTCGAAGAAGTGTCCCGTTGATCGCCGTCCCTATCCTCCGGGCCAGCATGGCCGGGGTCGTATTCGGGAGAGCGACTACCTCATCCAGCTGCGGGAGAAGCAGAAGCTGCGCACGATGTACGGGGTCCTGGAGCGTCAGTTCCGGCGTTACTACCACGAGGCTGCTCGCCGGCCCGGGATCACAGGTGACAACCTCCTCCAATTGCTCGAGCAGCGCCTCGACAACGTCGTATGGCGTTCCGGCCTGACCGCCACCAGGCCCCAGGCCCGCCAGCTCGTCAACCACGGCCACTTTCTCGTCAATGGCAGGAAGGTCGATATCCCGTCGTATCAGGTCCGCCCCCGTGACGTGGTCACCGTCAAGGAGCGAAGTCAGAACATAATTGTCGTCCAGCACGCGGTGGACACCCAGGATCGAGTCGTTCCCGACTGGATGCAGGTTGATTCCGGTGAGCGGAAGGTGGTCGTAAAAGACCATCCCCGACGGGACCAAATAGACACGGCCATCAACGAGCAGTTGATCGTCGAGCTCTACTCTAAGTGAGGTAACTCTTGTTAATCGTTCAGCGTCCCCAAATAGAAGAAGAAGCGATTTCCGATGTCCGTTCGCGGATCATCGTCGAACCGCTCGAACCAGGTTTCGGGTACACGCTCGGTAACACGCTTCGCCGCACCCTGCTCTCCCGGATCCCGGGCGCAGCCATCACCACGATCCAGATCGAGGGGGTGGAACACGAGTTCTCCACCATCGCTGGAGTGGTCGAGGACGTCGTCGACATCATCCTCAACATCAAGAGGATCGTCATCCGCATGGACGGCCACGACACCGAGACTCTCTACCTGTCCGCCAAGGGCGCAGGTGAGGTGACCGCCGGAGACCTCAAGCTTCCGGCCGGCGTCGAGGTCGTAAACCCTGACGCCCACATCGCGACTCTCAGCGCCTCGGGGCGTATCGAGATGGAGATGACCGTTGCCCCCGGCGTCGGGTACCGCACTGCGGACTCTAACAAAGGCGGCTCGGCGACCATCGGGGTGATCCCGGTCGACTCGATCTTCTCTCCTGTGCGCAAGGTCTCCTACCGCGTGGAGAACACCCAGGTCGGTCAGATGACCAACTTCGACCGGCTCGTGCTCGATGTCGAGACCAACGGCGCCATCGACCCGGCCGAGGCGGTTAGTTCGGCGGGCAAGACGCTCGGCGAGCTGATGGGTCTCTTTGCCGACATCGGCGAGGGCCAGGGCCTCGAACTGGGAGAGGTTCAGATCGAGAGCTCGGGTTCGCCCGATCTCGAGTTGCCCATTGAGGCACTCGACCTCTCGGAGCGTCCCCGCAACTGCCTCCGTCGCGCCCAGATCAAGACGGTCGGCGAATTGGTGGAGCGCACCTCCGACGACCTGCTCAACATCACCAACTTCGGCCAGAAGAGCCTCGACGAGGTTGCCGCCAAGCTCGACGAGCTCGGGCTCAGCCTGGCTGACGCCGGAAGCGGTTCCTGATGCCACGGCCCCGCAAAGGTCCCCGTCTCGGCGGGTCGCCTTCGCATCAGCGGAAGATCCTGGCCAACCTGACCTCCGACCTGATAATCCACGGCAAGGTGATCACCACCTTCTCCAAGGCCAAGGCGGTGCGTCCGTACGCGGAGAAGATGATCACCAAGGCGAGGTCGGGTGAGCTCCACGCCAAGAGGATGGTGCTCAAGGACATCACCAATCGTGAGGCGGTGGTGAAGTTATTCGACGAAGTGGCTCCCCGCTATGCCGATAGGGCCGGCGGTTACACCCGGATCACCAAACTCGGCCCCCGTCGTGGCGACGCAACCGAGGAAGCGATAATCGAACTCGTCTAGGACGCCAGTCAGGACACTAGAGCAGAGCGGATGTAGAAGAACCGCCCCCGAGGGGGCGGTTCTTTTGTTGCCACAGAGACGTTATTACAGAGAAGCGAGGACCAAACCGACGAGGACGAGGGCGAGCGATCCGAGCAGGCCGTGGATCGGGGTGAAGGCACCCCTGAAGATCTTGGTGGCGATCACCTGGTCCATGAGAGCGATGGCGCTTGTGATCATCCCGATTGCTGCGACGATCAGGAAGATTGTTGAGAACACCCCGTGGAATACCACCACGGCGATAAGCAGGAGGAACGCAAGAACCACTCCGCCTCTGGTGAAGACCCACTCGGGGACATATTTGCCGCCCCGCTTGGCGGCCACATCGAGTTTGGCGTCGAGCCAGTTGATGACTGCGCGGTCTTTGACATCTGTCGGGGCGTCGGCGGTAGTCGCCGCGGCGACGGTCTTGGTGCGCGTTTCGGCAGGGGCAGAGTTGGTGGGCGGTTCCGCCGGTTTCGATGATTCCTTGCGGCCCCGCTTCTTCTTTCCGTTCTTCGCCGGGAGAACTTCGGCTGCGGCCTCGTTCAACTGGCGGAGCTCTGCGTTGAACTGGTCGGACTCGGGCAGCTTCAGAACGGTCACCTCTCCATCGAGGGTGACCCGGAATCCACCGACGATACGGACGAATTCGAGATCGGAAACGGCCCAGTTGCCCAGCGGCTGTCCGTTGGACTGAATCACGAGATTGCCCTGGTCCAACTCGACGACGGTGGGCAAGGGGTCAGGGTCGCCAGCGGCGATCAGAGATGCCTGGAATTGTGTCACCCGGTAAGTATCGGACACATCTCCGGGGGATTTAGCTCATTTTTTCTTATTGTCGTGCAGTCACCAATTTCGACTGCATCCAGGTCTCTACCTGGCGGATCACTTCTTCTTCGTCTCCCGGGTGGCGATCGATCGGGCTTCCGAATGCGATCCGCACCTTCACCCCCGGTGTGAAAGGGAACAGTCGGTTCAACTGCCAGGAGCCCGAGATGATCGTCGGAACGACCGGCAGGCGGTCTGCCGCTTTGAGCATTGACTTCGCCCCTGCAGTTTTGAACGGAAGCAGGTTCCCGTCTCTGGAGCGGTGGCCTTCGGGGAAGATCACGGCCGACACCCCGCGTTCCTGTGCGGTCCGGGCCATGTCCCGGATCGCCCTGATCGCCTGGCGCGGGTCATCGCGGTCGATGAGGCCGTTGCCTCCCCACTTCAAGTTGAGCGATATCGACGGGATCCAGTTGCTCAGCTCCTTCTTTGCCACGTACTTCGGGAAGTTGGAGACCAGAATCCCCCCGATCATCACGATGTCGAGCATGCTCTGATGGTTCGACAGGATCGCATAGCCGGTGCCCGGGAGGAGATCGTCGGGGCGTTCCACCTCGATGCTGGTCCCGAATATCTGAAAGAGCCGCAGCAGCGACCATTGCAGCCCCGCCATCACCCATTCGAAACCTCGGACCGAGAACGGGCGGACCAGGCGGCCGGCAATGTCGAACACGAGCAGGAGGAGGCCGAAGCCGATCGCGAACGGAATGGTGACCACCCAGGAAAGAGCCTTTCTCACCCGAACATTGTACGGAACATCCGGCATCTATCCTTCTAGACCGTGTCCTCTCCTTTCTATCGTGATTTCGACGAGGAATCCTGGTTGGCTCTCCGGGCGAACACGCCTCTGACTCTCAGCGAGGAGGATGTCGAGAGCATCAGGGGCATCAGCGTCAATCTCGACATGGCGATGGTGGAGGCGACTTACCTCCCCCTCTCCCGGTTGCTCAACCTCCATGTGCAGGCAAACTCACACCTCGGCGCGGTCACCGAGACCTTCCTCGGCGCTCCGCCGGTGCCGACCCCATTCATCATCGGTGTCGCCGGGTCGGTTGCCGTGGGCAAGTCGACGATTTCGAGGGTCCTGCAGGCGCTGCTGGCGCGATGGCCGCAACACCCTGCTGTGGAGCTGGTGACCACCGATGGGTTCCTTCTCCCCAACTCCCTGATCGAAGCGCGCGGCTTGATGGACCGCAAGGGATTTCCGGAGAGTTACGACCGAAAGGCCCTGCTCGAGTTCGTCGCCCGTTCTGCGGCCGGCGAGGACGGACTGGAGATTCCGGTCTACTCCCATGTCGCCTACGACATCGTTCCAGATGCAGTCCGAACGATCCGCAGGCCGGATATTCTCATCGTCGAGGGTCTCAACGTTCTCCAAGCTGGAGATTCGGGCGCGTTCGTTTCTGACTACTTCGACTTCTCGATATTCGTCGATGCGAACCCGGCAGACATCGAGTCGTGGTATCTGCAGCGATTTCTGAGCCTGAGAGACACTGCTTTCACCCAACCCGACGCCTACTTCCGCAAGTACGCCGGCCTCAGCGATAAGCAGGCGCTGGAGGTAGCCGCCGGTATCTGGCGGGAAGTGAACCTCAAGAATCTCGTTGAGAACATCCTCCCCACCCGTGATCGGGCCGGTTTGATCCTTGAGAAGGCAAGCGATCACAGGGTGACGAGAGTACGGCTCCGGCGCTAGCACCACTGGCTAACCTGCTGCGCCGTGATCAAAATCTTGTCCCGTGCCTTCCGTGCGACCCTGTTCAACCGGGATGCGTTCAAGGAGGCCTACTTCGACGACGACTCACCGGCAGACGGAGCGATCCTGGTTTCCCTCGTCGGCGGCCTCATTTACATGGGTCAGCTCTTCTTACTGTCGTCGCTGTCTGCGTTCGACTTCCGGGCCCTGCTTTCGGTGGTCATCGGTTCGGTTGTCTCCTGGCTGATACTCGCCTTCGCCACGTGGGGCGTATCGCGGTGGATGTTTGACAGCATGTCCCGGCCCCAGGTGATGGTGGGTGTGCATGGGTTGACGGTCCTTCCGCTCTTGCTCGACCTGAGCGGCTCCCGAATCGTCGGGGCGATCGGGCTGCTTTGGTATCTGGCACTTCTGGTGGTCGCTACCCAGGAGGTGACCGATCTCGACCTGAAGAAGTCGGCGGTGTCGGTGTTGATCGGTTTCGCCGTCGCTTTCCTCTTCCGTGCCCTGCTGGAGGTGCCTTTCGCCGCGTTCTCTTCTATTTTCTGATGCCCGTCTACCGGCTCGATCTGTCGTACGACGGAACCGACTTCAGCGGTTACGCCCGCCAGGAGGGCCAGCGCACGGTCCAGGGCGAACTGGAAGGGGCACTCGGCCGGTTCCTCGGTGACATTCCCCCTACCGCGGTTGCAGGGCGCACCGACGCCGGGGTCCACGCCCGGGGCCAGGTGGTCTCGTTCGAGGCTGACGGTGTCGACGTCGACCGTCTCGTCAGGTCACTCAACTCGATGCTGGGCGGGGAAATCGTCGTAACCCGGTGCTCGACAGCGCCGGACGGCTTCAACGCCCGCTTCTCGGCAACGAGCCGCACCTACCGGTATACGGCAAGCGCGGCCCCATACGTCGACCCGACCCGGCGGCGATATATCTGGAGGCTCCCCGGAGAGGTCGATCCTTACTCCTTCGACAGGGTTGCCCGACACTACGTCGGGGAGAGGGACTTCACATCGTTCTGCAGATCGGTCATGGGGAAGAGCAATGTTCGCCGTGTCGAGGAGGCGAGTTGGGAAGTGCTCGACGACGGCCTGCTGGTGTTCCGGGTGACCGCCAACGCCTTCTGTCACCAGATGGTCCGGTCTCTAGTGGGTCTCTGTTACGACGTCGCGCGGGGGCACGTATCGTTGGATGACGTCGAGGAAATAATCATCGGGGCGGACCGCTCCAGCTTCGGGACGGTTGCGCCGCCTCATGGCCTCACCCTGTGGCAGGTCGGCTATCCAGCGATTTCCCTTTGACTTTCGCCGCGCTTACCATACGGGGGTTCCCGCAGCGGAACCGTTTCCCCAAACGCACCCAGCAGAATTCAGGGTGAATTCAACCTGCGGAGGCAGTTTTCAATGAAGAGAAACAAGACTTATTCGCCCAAGGCCGGAGACGTCCAACGATCCTGGTGGATCGTCGACGCCGCGGGCCTTCCCCTGGGGCGTCTCGCATCCGAAATCGCTCAGGTTCTTCGTGGGAAGAACAAGCCCACCTACGCACCCCACGTCGATGGCGGCGACTTCGTGGTCGTGATCAACGCCGAAAAGATCGCGGTCACCTCGGACAAGAGCCAGTCGAAGATCTACTACCGGCACTCCGGTTACCCCGGCGGCATCAAGGCCGAGACCTTCGAGCGCCTGCTCGAGCGGCGCCCCGAGGCCATCGTGGAACGTGCAGTGGTCGGTATGCTGCCCAAGACCAAGCTCGGCCGGCAAATGGCCCGCAAACTCAAGGTTTACGCCGGCGGTAAGCACGAGCACGCGGCACAGCAGCCGCAGCCCCTCGAGTTCGACATCCGAAAGGTAGAAGTCTGATGCCCAAGCCCCTAGTCCAGTCCACGGGTCGCCGGAAGGCATCCGTCGCCCGTGTTCGCTTCTACGACGGATCGGGCTCGGTGACCCTCAACGGGCGCACCCTCGAAGACTATTTCCCCACCATGGCCGGCCGGATGCGGGTCATGGAGCCACTCCAGCTCACCGACTCCCAGGGTCGCTATGACATCCACGCCAAGCTCGAAGGTGGAGGCACCACGGGTCAGGTCGATGCGCTCCGGCTCGGCATCGCCCGGGCCCTGATCGAACTCGACCCATCACTCCGCCCGATCCTCAAGAAGGCCGGTCTCCTCACCCGGGACGCCCGTGTGGTGGAGAGCAAGAAGTACGGTCTGCGCAAGGCCCGCAGGGCACCGCAGTACACCAAGCGCTGAACAGGGAGCCCACTCCTGATGGCTGACCTCCGTCGTCTCCTCGACGATGGAAAGAACATCTTCGGAACCGACGGCGTCCGGGGCGCGGCCGGCTCCGAGCTCACTGTCGAGCTCGCCCTCGCCATCGGTCAAGCTGCGGGATCCTACCTGAACGGCGGTCCCGTCCTCATTGGCCGAGACACCCGCCGCTCGGGACCGATGCTGTCTGCAGCCCTCGGCGCAGGCTTCCAATCGGTTGGCATCGACACCATCGATGTCGGGGTAATGCCGAGCGGTGGCATCAGCCTGCTCACTGCAACCTCGGCCGCCACGATGGGCGCAATCGTCTCCGCCTCCCACAACCCGGCGGCAGACAACGGGATCAAACTCCTCTCGTCACGCGGCTCGAAACTGCCCGACCACGTCGAACACGACATCCAGTACCGGCTCCGTGACGCCGGCTCGAAGATCGCCATCGGCGATGGCATCGGCACCGGCTTTGAGGACCGCGATGCGATGTACCGGTACATCGAACATCTGGCGAAGGCGTCGCGGTATAACCTCTCCGGTGTCCAGATTGCCATCGACTGCGCCAACGGCGCTTCGTACAAGGCCGCACCCGAATTGTTCTCGAGGCTGGGTGCAGACATCGCGTGTTACAGCGACGCCCCCGACGGGACCAACATCAACCTGAACTGCGGTGCTACCCACCCCGAAGTCCTGGCGGCGGCTGCTCGGGGGAGGATCGGCCTGAGTTTCGACGGTGACGCCGACCGTCTCATCGTCGTTGACGAAAACGGCGAGGTCGCCAACGGAGACGTCGTGATGGCGATCATCGCCCGGCACCTCAAGTCCCAGGACCAGCTGAAGAACAACCTGCTCGTCGCCACAGTGATGTCGAATCTCGGCCTGCACAAAGCAATGAAAGAGGCCGGGGTCGAGCTGGTGACGACCCGGGTCGGGGATCGCTACGTGATGGAAGCACTCGAGGAGCGGCGGGGGCTGCTGGGCGGGGAGCAATCGGGCCACATCATCTTCACCGACACCGGGAACACCGGCGACGGCTTGATGACCGCGGTGCGGCTGCTCAACGTAGTCGCCGGCACCGGCAGGGAATTGCGCGACCTCCGCGCCGGGGCGATAACCGAATACCCCCAGGTGCTGGTCAATGTCCCGATTCGACGTGGTGCCGACATCGAGGGCGCCAGCGAGCTCTGGGAAGAGGTCGGCGACATCGAAGCCCTTCTCGGCGAGAACGGGAGGGTCCTGGTGAGAACATCGGGGACAGAGCCTTTGGTGCGGGTCATGGTCGAAGCCCTTACGGGAAAGCAAGCCAGCGACTACGCTGACCGTCTTGCAGCAACAGCTGCGGACGTACTCGGAAGAGAGGTGTGAACGACAAGACCAACACTGGGTGTGATAACTAATAGCGCCAGACCTCGCATGCAGCGAGGTGACGAGGAGGAAGGTCATCGAAACATTCGGCGGATGCCTTCCCGGCCGGCCCGGTCGTAAACCATCAGATGAAACCCTGGAAGTGATTCCGGTTCACAGAAGCTGGTGGTCGGGTAGTCAGTCTCCTGACTTCGCACACCCTTTTTTCAGGTAGTTTTCTCCGTGACTGCGCTACCCGAAGCCGGGCGCGCCTGTCAGTGAATACAAAGGTGTATCGATATGTGTGGAATCGTTGGATATGTCGGCCCGCGTGAGGTAATCGACGTGCTGGTGCCGGGCCTCGCCCGGCTGGAATACCGGGGGTACGACTCGGCAGGAGTCGCCCTCAACTACGAAGGCAAACTGACCGTGCGCAAAGGTGCCGGTCGGATCGCCGATCTGGAGAAGCTGCTCGCAGACGACCCTCCCCCGACAGCAGTCTCGGGGATCGGTCACACCCGCTGGGCCACCCACGGGGCGCCCAATTCGATCAATGCCCATCCCCACTTCGACTGCGACGAGAGTGTCGTTGTGGTCCACAACGGCATCATCGAGAACTGGGCTGACCTCAAGGCGAAGCTCGAAGCCGACGGTCACGTCTTTCGCAGTGACACCGACACCGAGGTAGTGGCCCACCTGATCGAGTCGATGTCCGACCTTCCGCTTGTCGACGCCGTGCGCGCGGCCATGAACATCGCCGACGGCGCCCTCGCGCTTGCGGTCAGCAGGTCAGACGAGCCCGGTGTCCTGGTGGGAGCGCGCCGCGGCTCCCCGTTGGTCGTGGGCCGGGGTGAAGGCGAGAACTTCCTCGCCTCCGACATTCCCGCTTTCCTCGAGTACACGAGAAACATGGTCGTCATCGACGATGACAGGGTGGTCGAGGTCACCGCGACGAGCGTCACGGTCACCGACCTCGAGGGGAACACGGTCGTCCCCGACGAGCGGGTGGTGGAATGGGACCTGGAAGCGGCTGAGAAGGGCGGATATGCGACATTCATGCTCAAAGAGATCCACGAGCAGCCACACGCAATCACCGACACCCTCGCCGGCCGTGTCGACAATGGGCGGGTGATCCTGCGGGAACTGAAGATCGACCCCGAGATCCTCCGCCAATCCGACAAGGTGTTCGTCGTCGCCTGCGGGACTTCGTACCACGCGGCGATGATGGCCAAGTACGCAATCGAGCGCTGGACCCGCATGCCCGTCGAGATCGACATCGCCTCCGAGTTCAGATACCGCGACCCGGTGCTCAACTCGCGGTCGCTGGTGATCGGCATCAGCCAATCCGGGGAGACCATCGACACCCTTGCTGCGATCCGGTATGCCAAAGCCCAGGGGTCGACGGTAATCGGGGTCTCCAACGTGGTCGATTCGGCTCTCGCCCGGGAGGCCGACGCAGTTCTCTACACCCGGGCCGGCCCGGAGATCGGTGTCGCCGCAACGAAGACGTTCACCACGCAGCTGGTTGCAATGCAGCTGCTCGGCCTCTACCTCGCCCAGGTCCGGGGCGCAATGGACCCCGGTGCCGTCGAATTGCTGGTCCGCGACCTCAACCGCCTTCCGGCCCAGGTTGAGTCGGTGTTGGAGCAGTCGGACGCCATCGAGGAGTTGACCCGCGGGTGGGCGGACGTCCGCGACTACTTCTTCCTGGGGCGATCGGGTGACTTTCCGGTGGCGATGGAGGGGGCGCTCAAGCTCAAGGAGATCGCCTACGTGCGAGCTGAGGGATATGCGGCCGGTGAGATGAAACATGGCCCGATCGCCCTGATCGAAGAAGGGGTTGTGGTCATCGGTGTTGCCACCGACAGTCACGTCACCAAAAAGACGCTGGCCAACATGGAGGAGGTGAAGGCGCGGGGCGGGACAATCGTCCTCATCGCCGAAGAGGGAGACGACGTCGGTGCTGTCGCCGACCACCTCATTCGGGTGCCGTCCGGGCCTGACCTGCTCTGCACGGTCACTGCCGTCGTTCCCCTGCAACTGATTGCATATCATGTCGCCACGGCCAAAGGCTTGGACGTCGACAAGCCCCGCAACCTGGCGAAGACGGTGACCGTGGAATGAGCATTTGAGATGAAGATCCTCGGCCTCGGGGTCGACCTATCCGACATCGACAGGGTCGAAGGAGTGCTCGACAGATACCCGCGCTTTGCCGAACGCTGCTTCACCGAGCACGAGCGGGAGTATGCGTTCCGGTTCGCCAAACCAGCACGCCGACTCGCCGCAAGGTTCGCCGGAAAGGAAGCGGTGATGAAGTCCCTCGGCCTCGGATTTCGCCAGATCGGTTGGCAGGAAATAGAGATCACCGGCGGGGGCAAGCCCACCGTGAACATGTTCGGGCGCGCCGAACAGAGGGCCCGGATGCTGGGGGTGACCGAGGTTCTGGTGACCATCACTCACACCGACACGTCGGCGCTGGTGATGGCCGTGGCTGTAGGTGACCACGACTGAACCGGCGTTAGCCTTCACCCGGTGAGACCTGTTGTCACCGCCGATGAGTACCGGAGGGTAGACCGCGCCTATGAGGGCGACCTCGACGCGGCAATGGACCGGGCCGGCCACGCGGTGGCCCTGGCTGCGGTACGCGCCGGTGCCGGGTACGGGAAGAAGGTGGCGGTCCTTGCCGGGCCCGGCAACAACGGCGGCGACGGTTATGTGGCGGCGCGCTATCTGGCCGGTCGCGGTGCTGCCGTGACGGTCCTGGCGCTTGGCCCGCCGAAGACACCTGAGGCGAAGCGGGCGGCAGAGTCAGCCCGAGCTGTCGGCGTCCGCGTCACCGGTCTCGTCGAGCCGACGGACGAGGACGTTGTAGTCGACGCGCTGTTCGGTGGCGGAGTCAGAGGCGGGTTGCCTGCCGAAGTGTTCACCTGGATCGACTCACCTGCACCAGTGGTCGCCGTTGACTTTCCCACCGGGCTCGACCCCAACTCGGGAAAGGTCGAGGAGCGAGCCTTCCGGGCTGTGGAGACGGTCACCTTCGGCTCCCTGAAGACGGGCCACCTCCTGGGCCGGGGTCCGGACCTCTGCGGCGAGGTCACTGTCGCGGACATCGGGATCGAGGGGGGCAACGCGTCGATGTATGTGGCAACGGCGGAGGACGCGGTTCGGCCGGTGAGGGAGCGAAACACCTATAAGTGGAAGGCCGGAGCGGTTCTCGTGGTCGGGGGATCCACCGGTCTCAGCGGCGCCGCCGTGCTTGCGGCGCGTGGCGCGATTCACTTCGGCGCAGGTTCTGTCGCGATCGCCAGCCCCGACCGTCGTGCCGTGGTCTCCAACACCGTCGAGTTTCCCACTTTCGAATTGGACGAAGCGGTGGAGCGGCTCGACCGCTTCGATGTCGTGGTGTTCGGGCCCGGGTTGGCTGCCGACGACCTCCCCAAGGCTCTGCCCGTCGCCGAATCGGCCAGTTCGCTGGTTATCGACGCGGGGGGTCTTGTCCCCGACGTCCTCAGTGCGTTGAAGGACAGGGAAGTCGAGTTCGTCCTGACCCCTCACGCCGGTGAATTCGAGAGACTGACCGGTCGGCGCGGGGGGACCTTCTCGGTCCGCGCCCTCGCCGGTGAGCTGGGTGGCGTAGTTCTGCTGAAGGGAAATCCGACACGCATCTCCGACGGAGGCCCGCCGGTGCTGGTGACCACGGGTGGGCCCGAGTTGGCCACGATCGGGACCGGTGATGTCCTCACCGGGATGATCGCCGCGTTGCTGTCCCGGGGAGTCCCACCCCTCGATGCCGCCGTCACCGCCGCCTACTATCACGGCATCGCAGGTGCAAAGATCAGTGCTGCAGGCCCGATTACCGCGTCCGACCTCGCAGCGGCAATAGGAAGTTACGCGTGGTGAGACCCACCTACGCCACCGTCGATCTCGGTGCCATCCAGAGGAATGTCCGGGCTATCGCCGAGGTGATCGCCCCTTCTGAGGTCTGCGCCGTGGTCAAAGCCGACGGATATGGGCACGGCGACGCACCGGTGGCGATGGCCGCCGTTGAGGCGGGAGCGACGCGGCTCGCGGTGGCGCTGGTCGAAGAGGGGATCCGACTCCGCGAGGCCGGGGTTGAGGGACCGATCCTCGTCCTGTCGGAGCCAACACCGGACGCAGCTGCCGAATTCGCCAGGTGGGAGCTCACGCCGACCGTGTACAGCACTGACTTCGCCGACGCTCTGGCATCCGTGGGCTTCGGCTCAGGGGTCCATCTCAAGATCGACACCGGTATGCACCGGGTTGGCGTCAGCCCGATGGAATGGCCGGCGCTCATCAACCAGGTTCGCCGGCATCACCTCGAGATCGAAGGCGTCTTCACCCATTTCGCCGTTGCCGACACTGATGCCGATTTCACCCGGGCCCAGATCGAGTGCTTCGAAGAGACCGTCGACTTCGATGTCCCGTTGACCCACCTCGCCAATACTCCCGGGGCACTGCTCTATCCCGAGGCGAGGCGCGACTTCTCCAGGATCGGCATCGGAATCTACGGCCTCCATCCTTGTGAGGCCACCAGGGAAGTCGTCGACCTGGAACCAGCCATGGCCATCACCACCAGGGTCTCCCACGTCCAGAGGCTGCCGGCTGGGACCCGGCTGTCTTACGGGCGGATCACCCCGCTGGAGGAGGATTCCACGGTGGTCACCATCCCGATTGGCTACGCAGACGGTTTCTGGCGGAACCTGTCACGGGGAGGGCGGGTGCTGATCGGCGGCGACAGCCATCCGGTGGCGGGGACGGTGACGATGGACCAGACGATGGTGGCGGTCGGCGATGCCGGGGTGGCGGTCGGTGACGAGGCGGTGCTGATCGGTCAGCAAGGGTCCTCTTCGATCTCAGCAGACGAGTGGGCCGATCGGTTGGGGACCATCTCCTATGAAGTGGTCTGTTCGATCGGGCCCCGGGTGCCCCGGCGGTACACCCGATGAACGAGACGGGCGCCGCGGCGGTACGCCCAATGAATGAAACGATCACCGCGGTCGCCGGAATCGAAGTCGGGCACTGGACCGACCTCGAGGCAGGCACCGGATGCACGGTCGTTTCGCTTCCGGAGCCAAATGTGGTTGCCAGTGAGGTTCGCGGGGGAGCCCCCGGAACGAGGGAGACTGCGCTGCTGGAACCCGGGATGCGCGTTGAACAGTGCCAGGCAATCCTGCTCACCGGGGGCAGTGCCTTCGGGTTGGCCGCGGCCGACGGTGTCGTTTCGGCACTCGAGAGCGATGGGCGCGGGCACGAGACCCCGGTTGCCCGGGTCCCGATCGTGCCGGCAGCCGTCATCTACGACCTATCGGTCGATAGCCCATCCCGACGGCCCGGCCCCGAGGAGGGAAGGGCCGCCTATGCAGCTCGCTCCACTGAGCCCGTCCCGCTCGGACGGGTTGGAGCCGGCACGGGAGCGACGGCAGCAAAATGGCGCGGCTTCGAGCACATGGTGCCCGGAGGTGTCGGCAGTGCGGTGAGGAAAGCCGGCGATGCCACCATCGGAGTCCTGGTGGTTGCCAACCCACTGGGCGACGTGTTCACCATCGACGGCCAGGCGCTGACCGGAGGTCCGCACGAGCCCGGGCCTATGGATTTCTCGCCGCCGCCGCCGCTCACGAACAGCACCCTGGTCGTCGTGGCCACCGATGCCCGTTTGACCCGGGTCGAGCTCACCCGGGTTCTGGTGCGAACCCACGATGCTCTCGCAGTTTGTGTCCGACCGGCGCACACCCGCTACGACGGTGACGTCGCCTTTGCAGTGTCCTGCGGTGATGCCGAAGCCGGCGTCGACGAAGTTTCGGAGGCCGCATTCGGAGCAACTGCGGCGGCGATTGAAGTTGCGATTCGCGGGGCATATTGATGACTCCCCAATCCCTTGTATTCTTAGATGATCGAAGTCTCATGCCCCGGCCCCGAACATACCCTTGCTCTCGCCAGTCGGGTCGCACCCCTGGTCCGTCCCGGTGATCTGATTGTCCTTGCCGGGTCGCTCGGTGCAGGAAAGACCCTGTTCGCCGGCGGACTGGCTTCGGGCCTCGGCGTCGAAGAGGATGTGGTGAGCCCGTCTTTTGTCCTGGTCAGGCAGTATCAGAGCGGCTTTCTCCCTTTTGTCCATGCCGACATCTACCGGTTGAACAGCATCAACGAGTTCGAGGACCTCGACGTCTTCGAAATCGCCCGCGACGGGGTCCTCGTGATCGAGTGGGGAGATGCGATCGAGGCCACCCTCCCGACTGACCATCTGCGGATCCGGATCGACGTCGCCGACGAGGACACCCGCGTCGTCACTTTTGAACCGTTTGGCTCCTGGACAGATCGGGACTGGGAGTCGGTGACATGAAATACCTCGCCATAGAGACGGCGACCCCCGGCGCGTCGGTCGCCGTCGTCGAGGACGGGACCACACTGGCCGCGGCTTCGAGGGTCGACCGTGTCGGGCACGCAACTTTCCTGGTCCCGGCCATCGACTTCTGCTTCGACCAGGTCGGATGGTCGCCTTCCGACCTCGACGCCGTGATCGTGGATATCGGCCCGGGCCTCTACACCGGGATCCGGGTCGGGCTGGCCACTGCTCAGGGCCTTGCCGCAGCCTTCGGCATACCTCTGGTCCCAGCCATGTCGCTCGATGCCGTCGCTCTCGAGGCCCGTACCGGGCACAGGCTCATCTGGGCGGTTGTCGATGTGCGCCGCGACGAATTCGCGGTGGCCTGCTATCGACCGGTTCCCGGAGGTGTCGTCAAAGAGGGGACGGTGGGGCTGGTCAGCACCGAAGTGCTCCGAGCCCAGTTGGTCGAGAGCCCGGAGCAAAGCCTGGTGGTCGGTGACGTCAACGCTCTGCCTGATGGCTTCGTCACCGGAATCCACCGCGCCAAGGTGGGCCGCCCCCGTTACCCCTACGCGGTGGCACTGGCCGAGGTGGGCCGGGGACGTTTCGAAAAGGGGAACTACCCGGCACCCGATGACATCCGTCCCATGTATCTGCGCGACGCGGACGTGACCATTAACTGGGAGAAAGTCCGTCAGGAGGGCCCGTGGGGTCGACAGTGACAGTCGAGATCCGGCCTCTGAGCCCCGAAGACATCGACACGCTGGTGGCGATGGAGTCGGCCAATCAACCCCGACCGTGGTCGGAAGGGGTGTTCAATGACGAACTGGCGGCCGACAGCCGGATATATCTCGGCGTTGTCGACGGTGAGTCGCTGTACGGGTTTGGAGGCATGATCCTCTCCGGCGACGAGGCCCACATCACCAACCTGCTCGTCGCTCCCGACCAGCGGCGCAAGGGTTTTGCCCGCAGGCTGATGGTCGGCCTGATCGACGTCGCGCTCGATAAGGGGGCACGTCACCTCACTCTGGAGGTCAGATCGCGAAACCAGGCCGGAATCAGCCTTTACCAGCGGTTCGGGATGGCCCCGGTTGGAGTCAGGAAGGGTTACTACGGAGACGACGATGCCCTGATTCTCTGGGTGCACGACATCGACTCCTCCCTCTATGGAGCGAAGTTGGACTCCCTGCGATGAATCCGATGATCCTCGCCTTCGAGACCAGTTGTGACGAGACCGCGGTCGCAGTCGTCCGCGGCACCGAAGCCCTCTCCAACGTCATCTCGTCACAGGTCGACCTCCACGAGCGTTTCGGAGGTGTGGTCCCCGAACTTGCTGCTCGGGCCCACGTCGAATCGATCCGATCCCTGACCCACCACGCCCTCAACGAGGCCGGAGTCCACCCCGACGACCTGGATGGGATAGCCGCCACGGCAGGCCCGGGCCTGGTAGGGGCGCTCCTCGTCGGCCATAGCTTCGCCAAAGCCACCGCCTGGGCGCGCCAGCTCCCCTTCGTCGGCATCGATCACATGGAAGGCCACCTGATGGCACCCAGGATCGAATACGAGGGCTTCCAGCCGCCGGCGGTGGTCCTGCTCGCATCAGGTGGCCATTCTCAGATCGTCCACGTTCGGGACTGGGGTGAGTATGAGACTCTCGGCAACACCATCGACGACGCCGCCGGTGAGGCCTTCGACAAGCTGGCGAGGGTCATGGGATTGGGCTTCCCCGGCGGCCCGGCCATCGACCGGATCGCGGTCGACGGCGACCCCGGGGCGGTGAGCTTTCCCCGTGCCCTGCCCGACCGCCCCTACCACTTCTCGTTCAGCGGGCTCAAGACCTCGGTGTCCACGTTCATCGACAAGGCCACCAAATCTGGCGAGCTTCCGCCGATCGAAGATGTTGCAGCCTCGGTTCAGGAGGCGATCGTCGACGTTTTGGTCGAAAAGACCTTCCAGGCAGTCGATGACACGGGGGCGACGACGGTCGGTGGCGGTGGGGGAGTCCTCGCCAATACCAGGCTGCGGGCACGTTTCGCAGAAGAGGCGGATAGGAGGGGTATGACGCTCTGTTTGCCCTCCCCGTTGCTATGCACCGACAACGCGGCCATGATCGGAGTTGCCGGTGGTTTCTGGCTCTCCCGAGGGCGAATCACGGACTGGGCCGAGAATGTCGATCCCGGCCGGGTGCTTGGAGCCGCCTTTGGCTGACGATGTGCCCCGCCGTATCGCCTTCGTCACTGGCAGGTACCCGCCGATGCGTACATCGGGGACATACCGGGTCGAGGCGGTGATGGAGTTCCTCCCCCGACACGGTTTCGAGATCGAGGTGGTCACCCTGCCCACCGAATGGATGGAGTACCAGTCCCGTCAGGAGCTGGCGGGTGTCGCCGTCGATGCCTATCAGCCGGAAGGGGCGACCGATCGATTCGTCCGGTTTTTGTCAACGGTGCGCTACCTGAACTGGGTCCAGCGGGCGATCCTGGTTCCCGACCTTCTTGCCCTGTGGGCGCGTGCGGCAGCCCGCAAGATGGCGAGAGAGCTCGACGGAATCGACCTCGTATACGGCACGTCTCCGCCCTACAGCGGGATGGTTGCAGCGCAACGGCTGGCAGACGCCCTCGGTGTTCCCTGCGTTCAGGAACTGCGCGACCCGCCCAGCTTCCACCGCGCTCTCCGGCGGCGGAGCCGCTTCTATATCTGGCGGATGGTGCGGTTCGAGCGGCGGTACCTGAGCAGGGCCGCCCAGATCATCACCGTCACTCCGAGGACCAGGCTGCGCCTGCTCGCACTCCATCCCGGCCTCGCCCCGGACCGGATGCACGTCGTCACGAACGGCTATCCCGACATCGACGTCGATCCGGCGTTGGCCGGTAGAGACCTCGCCAAGTTCACCGTCACCTATGTCGGAACATTCCAGGGAAGCGTCAAGGCACGGGAGTCGAGCGTATTCACGCCAGCGGTATTGATGGAGGGACTGTCGGCGTTGCCCGCGGAAAAGGTAAGTCTTCGCATTGTGGGAACCATGTCCGACCAGCAGAAGAAGAACCTCGAGAAGCTCGATCGGAATGGTGTGATTGAGTTCGTGGGATTGGTAGACCGCGAGGTCGCACTTGCCGAGACCGCCGCCGCCGATGTGGCGGTGATTCTCGCCGATGACGACGACTGGTGGATCGGTCGGAAGGCATTCGAATACCTCAGGCATGCCCACACCATCCTGGCCATTGTCCCGCCGGGAGACACCACGGACCTGTTGGAATCGCATTCACGTTCGGATGTTGTCTCTCCTCATGACCTCGACAAGATCCCCGCTGTCCTGCAGCGCCGCTTCGACGAGTGGAGCAGGGGTGAGTGGGAGAGGGGACCGCTTCCGGACCGGATCCAGACCGACGAGTCGTGTGTTGCTGGTGTCGCCGGGGTGCTTTCGACCGCCATTGCCGACGACTGACTCCACGATCTGAGCGGGCGCGCTCAACCTCGATTTAGCACTCATCCAGGTCGAGTGCTAGTATTGGTCTGGCACTCACCTCGTGAGAGTGCTAACCGGGAAAGTTCGTGGTCGGGCAGTTTCTCAGCCAGGCATGCGATCGTTTTTCTCAGATGAAATGCAGCTAATTGCTCAAGGAGGAGCCAATGAAGCTTCAGCCACTTGGTGATCGAGTGGTGGTCAAGTCCAGCAACGATGCGGAGACCACAACCGCGTCCGGACTTGTCATCCCCGACACCGCCAGAGAGAAGCCGCAAACCGGCGAAGTCGTAGCCGTGGGCCCGGGTGCCCGTGACGATGACGGAGACCGGATTCCGATGGAAGTTTCCGTCGGGGACAAGGTTCTCTATTCCAAATTCGCAGGCACAGAGGTGAAGCTGGACAGCGACGAGTATCTCGTCCTCTCCGAGCGTGACCTTCTGGCCATTGTCAAGTGAGGAGCTGAATAATGTCAGCTAAAGAACTTCGCTTTAGCGAAGAAGCCCGCAAGGGTCTGCAGGCGGGTGTCGACAAGCTCGCAGACACAGTAAAAGTCACACTCGGCCCCAAGGGCCGCAACGTCGTCCTCGAAAAGAAGTGGGGATCACCCACCATCACCAACGACGGTGTCACCATCGCCAAGGAGATCGAACTCGAAGACCCCTGGGAGAACATGGGCGCCAAGCTCGCCTATGAAGTGGCCAACAAAACCGACAACGTCGCCGGTGACGGCACCACAACCGCCACGGTCCTCGCCCAGTCAATGGTCAAGGAAGGCTTGAAGCAGGTCGCGGCCGGTGCCAACCCGATGGAGCTGAAGCGCGGTATCGAATCCGCCGTCGAAGCTGCCGTCAAGGCAATTGGCGAGATGGCCCGTGACATCGAGACCACCGAGGAGATCGCCCACGTTGCCGCCATTTCGGCCAACAACGATGATTCCATCGGCAAGGTCATCGGTGACGCGATGGACAAGGTCGGCAAGGACGGGGTCATCACGGTCGAAGAAGGGCACACCTTCGGACTCGAGCTCGAGTTCACCGAGGGAATGCAGTTCGACAAGGGCTACAGCTCTGCCTACTTCATCACCGATCCCGACCGCCAGGAAGCAGTCCTCGAGGACCCCTACATTCTGATCGCCAACCAGAAGATCACGTCGGTCAACGACCTGGTCCCGGTACTCGAAAAGGTCATGTCGACCGGAAAGAGCGTGCTCGTCATCTCTGAAGACGTCGAGGGTGAGGCACTTGCCACACTTGTCGTCAACAAGATCCGCGGCACCTTCTCCTCCGTCGCCGTCAAGGCCCCCGGGTTCGGCGAGCGCCGTAAGGCCATGTTGCAGGACATTGCGATCCTCACAGGTGGGACGGTTATCTCCGAGGAGGTCGGTCTCAAGCTCGAGAACGTCACCCTCGACATGCTGGGGCATGCCCGCAAGGTGGTCATCACCAAGGACGCCACGACCATCGTCGACGGCGGTGGCACCGAGGCCGATGTCAAGGCCCGGATCAAACAGATCGAGCGCGAGATCGAAGCAACCGAATCGGACTGGGACCGTGAGAAGCTCAACGAGCGTCTCGCCAAGCTGTCCGGTGGTGTTGTCGTCATCAAGGTTGGCGCTGCCACTGAAGTCGAGCTCAAAGAGAAGAAGCACCGCATCGAGGATGCCGTCTCTGCCGCACGTGCTGCGGTCGAAGAGGGTGTTGTCCCCGGTGGCGGCGTTGCTCTGCTCAGGGCTCAGGAAGCTATCGACAAAATACGTGGCGGTACCACCGACGAGAAGACCGGTCGTCAGATCGTTCGCCGTTCGATGGAAGAGCCGCTTCGTCAGATTGCCTTCAACGCCGGTTTCGAAGGCGGCGTGGTAGTCGAGACGGTCCGCAATGGTGAGGGATCCTTCGGGTTCAACGCCGCTACGGGCAAGTTCGAAGACCTGATCGCGGCCGGTATCCCCGACCCTGCGAAGGTGACCAGGTCGACGCTGCAGAACGCTGCATCCATTGCGGCCCTGCTGCTCACGACCGAAGCGCTTGTCGCCGAGAAGAAGGACGATCATATCCCGATGCCATCTGGCGGCGGTGGAGACCACGGCATGGACTTCTAACCGAAGCAACTCCAAGAGAAGAAGAAAAGGGCCACCAATCGTGGCCCTTTTCTTCGTGTTGTTGGTGCTGACGTCACTGGCAGTGGCCCGTGTACCTTGGAAGGCGATCAGGTCTGGGGAACAGCGTCGTCGTCTGTCACTCGACGCACGCCAAAGAAGGCAATCATCGCGCCGAGGGCAAGTGCGCTCAGGATCTCGGTGCTGATCACCTCGACGGTGGCGTTCAGGTTCACCCAGAGATCGGTCATCGGGTTGATACCGACTCCGGGCTCGAATCCCCCGAAGTCGCCTTCGCCTGCCAGGTTCACGACGATGTTGCTCTCCGCGGCGAAGTCGAGCTGCTCCTCGGTGAGCGGAGGATTGACCGTGGCCTGATCCCCGTCACCCGATGACGGATCTGAGCCAGACGCCTCGGGCCCGGTGCCGCCCCCGCCGGAACCGCCCCCGCCGGAACCGCCCCCGCCGGAACCCGGGGAGGTCGGAGTCGTCGTCGTGGTCGCTGCATCGGTCGTCGTCGTCGAGGACGACACGGCAGATGTTGTGGTGGTCGTGGTCGGCAGGAGTGGTGGGATGGTTGGCACCGTGATGATCGGTTCGGTGGTCGTGGTCGTCGTGGTGGAGGTCGTCGTTGTCGTAGTGGAAGTAGTCGTGGTCGGGTAGGAGGCGGTGATCAGGACGTTGTCGATATACGCCGACGCTCCCAGAAGAAGCGATGAGATATTGAATCGGATTGCGGTTGTGGCGCTGGCGTCACCGGCGAGGTTGACCGAGGCGGTGGAGTAACCACTGAGCCCTCCGTTCAGCGTAGTCTTGGCCCATTCGTCGCTAGGACCTGACCTGGTCCAGACCTGCATAACCCCTACCCCTGAGCGTTTATAGGAGAAGGTCAAGGTCGCGCCCGTAGCCCCTGAAATGTCCGTTCTCCTCCAGATCGCGTACTCATCGAGCGACAGCAACCCTATGTTGAACTGGATGCAACTGGTACCTACGCAATCGGAGCCGGTGACCGCCCGCACGATCCCGGTGTAGACCTCGTTGTCATCATTGAATTCGGTCCAATCGCTGGTCCAACCCGACCCACCGGAGTAGATCGGCCCGTCGAAGTAGTCGTTAGCCGAGGTGACCCCCGCAGCGAGCACGGCCGGGACCATCATCGCCAGGGCGAGGACCGTGGCGAGGCATACGGCGAGACCACGGCGTCCGGTCAAGAGGCGGTCCTTGACTCGACGAGCTCAGGGATCGGCTCTTCAACGACTCCGGGCAGAGTGAGCACGAACCGGTTCAGCCCTTCCGCCCGCTCGTAGTCGACATCACCACCCATTCCGTGTGCGAGTCGCCGCGCCACCGACAATCCGAGTCCCACGCCTCCCGTTGTGAGTGCACCGAAGTCTCCTTTGGCGAAGTCGAGGAACAGGCCAGACTCCTCCAGCGTCTCGGTCCCTTCGTCGTCGACCACCACCTCGACATGACCGCGGACGTTTTGTGCGGCGACCCTGATCCCGGGGCCTCCGTGCTTGTGTGCGTTGGACAGGAGATTACGAATGATGTGCACGACGCGATCGGGATCGCCGACGGCGGTGACCGGCGCGTCGACATCCACGGTGACCTCCACACCCGTCTTTCGGGCTGGTCCGACGACCCGTTCGACGACCTCGGCAACGGGGAAGGCCTCTTCGTTGTATGCAACAGCACCAGCATCGAGCCGGGATGCAGCGAGCAGGTCGGCGACCATGCGGTCGAGGTCGTAGGCCTCGGTGTGGATGAGTCCAATGAACTCCTGCACCGTCGCGGGGTCGATTCTCTCGTCGGCGATGAGGTCAGACATCCCGTAGATCCCGGTAACCGGGGTCCGGAGCTGGTGTGACACACCGGCGAGCAGCTCGTCCTTAGACGAGCTCAGCTTCCGCTCGTACTCGAGCTTCGCCTCGAACTCGAGTCGACGCTCCCTCACCTGTGACCGCACGATCTTGCGGTAGATGACGATCGTAATTGCCGGGAGAAGGAGGATCGCGAGAAAGCGGGTCGCCGCGCCGACCCAACCGGCAAGGGTCTCGGTCTCGTTGATCTTCGTGACGGTCTCGGCCTGAGTGATCCGGAGTTGGTCACGCATCTCCAGCCACACGGGCTCGTATTCCTGGGTCAGGATGTCGAAGGCTTCCATGTGTTCGCCTCGGCTCGCCGATTCCAAGGCGAGGTCCGAGGTGGTGGCGAGAATGGCGATCAGCTCTTCCAGGTCGGGGAGTTCGGCGACCAGCGCAATGTCCACTCTGTCCGCTACCTCCTCGAAGGTCTCCAACACGCGGCGGGCCTCTTCGATGGCTACTTCTCGGGCCCGCACGCTCCCAGTTCCAAGAGCCTCGCTGCGGGCGAACAGAGCGGCTTGGTTGTTTGCGGCACGGAGGATGGCGGAAGAGCCGAGCAGAGAGTTGGTCGAGTGGAGCGATCTGGCGTTGGCGGTCACCAGACCGGTCGAGTACGAGTTGGCGAAGAGCACGGCGAGAGCGAGGACGATCATGCTCGCGATCGCGCCGACACTCAAAGCAGTAAGCCTGCCCGCAGACTTCTTAACAAGCACACTCGCTTATCGGCATAATGCGCCCGATTTCTTTAGCCATTCGCAGCCTCAGCCAGTATGTCGAGTCGGGGGAGCACCACGTCCGCCCCGAGCGGCGGCAGATTGAAGATCACCCGATTGACTCCAGCCGCCCGAAGGGTGTCGACCTGATCGGATTTGGCCCCGAAACAAGTGATGTTGAAAGCATCCGGGTCACGCCCCGCGTCTGCGACCGCCTGCCTGACTTCCTTGACGTTGCCCGCGATGTCGTGTCGTCCGCCGAGGGGAATCCACCCGTCGCAGAATTCGACCATATGCTCGATGGTCTTGGGCCCGGCGTCCGCTCCCATGAGGACCGGTGGGTGAGGATCCTGGGCGGGCTTGGGCCAGGCCCAGGACGGCTCGAGATGGATATGCTTGCCCTCGTAGGTGGCCTCCTCCTGAGTCCAGAGCGCCTTCATCACCAGTACCTTCTCGCGGAGCAGCTCCCGCCGCTCTCCGTAGCTCACCCCGTGGTGGGCCATCTCCTCCTTGTTCCAGCCGTACCCGACACCCACGATCACCCGCCCCGCCGATAGGTGGTCGAGCGAAGCAACCTCCTTGGCGGTCCAAATCGGGTCGCGCTGTGCAAGCAGTGTGATTCCCGTTCCCAGCTTGAGATTCTCCGTGACCGCAGCCGCATATGAGAGGGCCACAAATTGGTCGTAGCTATGCCAGTACTGCTCGGGGAGGGGAGGTGCTCCCGCCATCCCACCCCAGGGCGTCGTCCTCGCTGAGGGGATGTGGGAGTGCTCCGGGAACCAGATCGACTCGAAACCGCGCTTCTCGACCTCCCGCGCGAGATCGTCCGGTCGAATTGCGGTATCGGTCGGGAAGATCAAAACTCCAAAGTCCATCCCACAAAGCTATCGCATGTCACTCAAAGAACACATTCGAATGAAAGTCCTCGACAACGGACCGATGCCATTCGACGAGTTCATGGCAATTGCCCTCTATCACCCGGAGGGTTTCTTCGGCGGGGAGACCCTGCGCTCGGAGAAGGCCGGAGACTTTCTGACCTCCCCGGAGGTGAGCCCTCTCTTCGGCCAGGCACTCGCCGGCTATGTTGCCGCCGAACATCGGCGTATCGGCGATCCCTTCGCGATATACGAAGTGGGAGCCGGTTCGGGATCGTTACTCCGGCCTCTGCTCGATGAGCACGAGGTGAGCGCACACGCAGTTGAGGCATCTTCGGCAGCGCGCCGGTCTTTGGAGGCGACTCTCCCGTCTGACCGGATCCACGAATCCCTCCAAGATGTCCCCGAGCCTCTCCGAGGAGTGGTCCTCGCCAACGAACTCATCGACAACCTCCCGATGGCGGTGGCCCAGAGGGTCGACGGACAGTGGCGGGAGCGCTGGGTCGGCGTCGCTGGAGATGACCTGGTGTTTGTCGACGCAGAGCCACGGCCGGAGGTGGCGGAATGGCTCGCCGCACACGGTGGCGACGTTGCCAACGAGGGCTGGGTGGAAGCCCAGTTGCGGGCCGGCGACTGGCTGAGCGAAACCATCGAGGCGCTCGAGGCTGGTTCGATTGTGATCATCGACTACGGGGACACTGCTGAAGGTTTGCTGCCCCGGCGCGCCGATGGCACCTTGCGGACATACCGGGCTCACCACCTGGGCCCGCACCCGCTCCACGAGCCCGGCAAAACCGACATCACCGCCGACGTGAACTTCACGGCCCTTCAAGCTGTCGCCGATCGCGCCGGAGCGAAAACCCGGCTGGTACGGCAGGATGACTTTCTCAGCGAGCTCGGACTCCGTGACCGCCTCTCGGAACTCCGGTACCAAGAGCTGGAGGCGACACGGGCGGGGAATGATCGGGAACGGCTTACGATCCGCTCCACCCGGACCGGCGTGGAGACCTTGCTCCATCCCCGTGGACTGGGCGACTTCAGAGTCCTGGTGGTGATGGTTTGATCAACCCGAATACCGGGAACCCACAGCGTGCCCGGAACGTCTCAGGTATGAGGTGATTCTATGTCCGGCAAGATAAAATTGGTCCTGGCGGTCGGCGCGATCGCCCTGGCTGCTTGTGGTGAGGCAGGGGAACCGCCTGCGACCACTCTTGCCGAAGTAACTACAACTTCGGAGCAGACAGCAACGACCGCTCCTCCGACCGTGGAAAGCACCATGCCCGAAATTCCGCCATCGAACCCCGACACGGCTCCGGAGACCGTGGTGGATAAGGCCATCCTCGATCTGGTGGCCCGGACCGGCGTCTCACCCGAGTCAGTGACAATTGTCGCAGCCGAAGCGAAGACCTGGTCGGACGGGAGCCTCGGCTGCCCTCAGCCCGGGATGTCGTACACGCAGGCTCTTGTCGACGGATCGAGAGTCCTGCTCGAGGCCGACGGTCGTCTCTACGACTACCACGCCGGGTCTGATGGTGAGCCGTTCCTGTGTGAGTCGGGGGAGGGCGACGGCGGCTATGACTTCGTCCCACCGCCCGGCTTCAACACCTGACCAAATTGAAGGGCCCGGGACAAGCCCGGGCCCTTCACTATTCGCCTCGGCGCAGCGCTATCTCGCAGTCACCTCACCGGAGAAGGATGCAACTGCAGTGCCGACGAACTGGTCACTGGTGGCGTACACGTAGTTGGTGTAGCTGCCCGTTTTGACACCGGTCGCATCGAAGGTGATCGTGTGGGTCTCACCGGGTAGGCCGGGAACACCGATCACCCGCAACTCGCTTCCAGCCACCGGCAGCGTGCCGGCACCATCGAAGTACCAGGCGCTGCCCCGGTTGCCGAACGAGTTCTCGGCTCCGACCGTGAGGTAACCTCCGTCGCCGTCGTTGATTGCGCCGTAGGTGTAGGAGATGTCCTGCGACCCGTTCAGACCTATCCAGATCTGGAAGCTCGCAGTTTCGACGTCGGCGTACTCGCGCACGTTCTCCCAATCGAGGACCAACCACTCGTTGACCCCGTCACCGAGGATGCCGGCCCTCATTGCTCCACCGAAGGCGGGATTGAGGTCGGTCCAGTAGGGAGCAAGCACATTGTTCGGCAGCGTGGGATCGGGCAGGTTGGTGTTGACGAAGTCAACGTCTGCCCCGGTGCCTCCACCGACGACCGCATAACCGTTGCTGACCATTCCGATCGAGGTGTAGGTGTCACCTACATACTCGAACGGCGAGACGGTGAAGTTGGTTATCGACTCGTCCGATACGCCTCCGAGCGGTGCAATCCCGAACAACGACAGTGGCAGGTAGCCGGCTGGCGTCGTCCCCGTCCCATCGATCACCTCGGGTGACGGTGGCTCGGCCGCGAACAGTGTCCCGTTGAAGGTGACTCTGTTCCCGTTCTCGGTCGCACCCACTACTGAACCGTTGACCAGATCCAACTCTTTGGGAAGTGCGTCGGTCACAGTGACGGTCGCCTCCTCGAAGGAGTTGTTGGTCACGGTGATCGTGCATGTCGTCGTGGAACCCCTGGCAATGCTCGCAGGCTCACATGACTTGGACAGACCCGCCGCCAACGGCTCGCCACGCACAATGGTGACGGGGAACGTCAGCTGCTCTGCGCCACGGGTGAACGTGATGCGACCCATCCGGGTCTCGCCTATTGGAACCGATCGGGCATCCACCGAGATGGCAAACGTCTTGGACCGGTTGCGTGCGACGCTGATGCTCTCGGGCACGGTGATAGTGAGGTCCGACGGAGATTCCACAGTCGTCGTCCACGTTCCAGTAGAGCTCAGCTGGTTGGAGATCGTCCGCCGAACGGAGACCAAGCCTGGCATGTTCGGGATGTAAAGGCTCGGGTAGTTGGCCTCCCAGAGCCTGTCCTCGAGCGCCACGTAGCTGTCTGCCCTGTCGTCGAATGTGAAGCCGACATCTCCTGCCTTCGACAGGTCGATGCGCCCCGAGCCCATGTCAAAGGCGTCCGCCGGAGTGGTTCCGTTCTCCTTGGTCACGCCGTCGACCACGGCACTTGTCATCAGCGCCGACCTGATCTGTCCCGGGTTCCAATTCGGGTGCAATGCCTTCACCAATGCCGCTGCTCCAGCATTGTGTGGTGACGACATCGAGGTCCCCTGAATCGACTGGAACAACTGGCCCGGGAGGCCACCATTGATTGAAGTCGGCATCGGGCTGTGTCCAGCGAGGATTTGGACTCCAGGGGCGGTGACGTCGGGCTTGCTGACGCCGAGCGCCTGGGCCGGGCCGCCACGGCTGGAGAATGCCGCCATCACGTCGCCGGGAACTTCGGTGGCTGTTCCGTCGGTGAAGGTCCCGGTCACGGTCTCCCCTGTGTGGGCGGCCATGAAAGCGAGGAGCTCGTCACCCGCATCGTTCTCGAGATGAACACTCGGGATGAAGTGGTTGTCCGTGGCCAATCCCTGCAAGGTCGGGTTGTACAGCAGCAATCCGCCGGCCCCGCCCTGGGCGACATTGAAGCTCTTCGCCACCCGGGCAATGACTCCGCGCTCACAGATGACGATCTCACCGGAGAAGGTCCCCGCCGGGAACGGTTCGAGACACAGTCCGTCGTCGCCGAAGTCGCTGGCCAGAACCACCTCGGTCGGGGTATCGATACCGGCCGTGACGGTTGCGCCTACGAGCGTGAGTGTGTCTCCGCCTGACGCCAGTTCCACGGTGCTCAGGAAATGGCGGTCCGAGGTGCTGGCACCAACCGTCATGGTCCATGGCTCGCGGTGATCGGTCGTGTCGGCTCCCGGCCCTGAGTTTCCGGCAGACGCGGAGACCAAGACCCCGGCGTCGTAAGCAGCGAGGAAGGCCAGCGACACGACGTCGGTGTACGGAGAGCTCCCGCCGGAGATCGAGAAGTTGATCACGTCGACGTTGTCGAGGATCGCCTGTTCCACCGCTCGAGCCGAGTCGGAGCTGAAGCAGCCACTGTCGCCACAAACCCGGTACATGATCACATGTGAGCGCGGTGCCACTCCAGAAACGATGCCCCGGTCAACCCCGAGGAGATTCGCCTGGACACCGCCGTTTCCGGCAGCCGTACTGGTTGTATGTGTGCCGTGCCCGTCTGAGTCCCGGGCCGAGTCGAACTCGGTGGGGAGAAAGCCGATCACTGCCTCGTAAGTGTCGAGGAAGTTGTAGGCGCCAATGAGTTTGTTGTTGCAGGCAAAGGGAGCGTCATTCGGGTTGGCGGCTGTGTTACCGAAGTCGCATGTGTCCTTGGGGCCTCCTGAACCGAATCCGTTGGAGCCGGGAGCCGTCGGCGGCGCCGGGTACGCGCCACCAACCGCGCTCGGGTCGGCGAATGACGGATGCTCGGGCCAGATGCCGGTGTCGAGGACCCCGACGATGACACCTTCTCCTGCATTCTCCTGGCCACCGAGATCGCCCCAGGCATCTGGAGCGCCGATGAATTCGGGGCTCACATTGGTGTCGGGCTGTTCGAGAGTGTCGGGGAGGACTGCGACTACGTCGGGGAGCTGGGCGATTCGGCCGATCTCGTCGACTGTGATGGTCATCGCAACCGCGTTGAGTGCCACCTGGAAGTCCGCCCGGACATTGGCGCTGGGTGCGACACGACTCGCAGCTGCTTTGAAGTCAGCCTGTCGTGCCTTCAGGTGCGCCGTGTAGTCGCGCGAGGCTTTGGTGTTTGCGTTCAGTTCGCGCTTGGTCACTTTCGGACTGGTGGCGGGGATCCCTGCGACGCCGCCTTCGTATGAGGCCAGCGGTGCGTCTTCGAGCTGAACGATGACGCTGACCGTCTCTCCAGACTTGACGTTCTCTCCTGCGAAGTGACTCTCGGCGGTCAGCGGGCTTGCGGTGAAGTCGGCTTCACCCTCGGCGCCGGCCGGAACCGCCAGTGCAAGCGCGGTTACCAGAGCGGCGACCAGCGCGACATATTTTCTTCTCACACGTCCTCCATGACAGTTTTCTTTTACGCCGCCCGGCGACAACAACTCGCCGCGGCCCTCCACATCGCGCGGAGCATACACTTCTGCCACTCGGCGTGGCGGCGAGAACGGCATCTTCTCCACACCCTGAGTAGTTGAACATCACCCGACGCGACGGGACCGAGGCGCGCTAGGGTTGTCCCCCATATGTCGGTGACAGCCGAGCATCAATCGAGACAAGGGAGGAATGGAGTGAAGAGACTCCTGATACCTGTCATGGCCTTTGTGACTGCATTTGCCATGACCCTTCCTGTAGCCGGACAGTCGGAAGAGCCGGCCCGTACCCCTCAGGGTGTATCCGGGTCGGCCGTAGGTGGACCGGTCGATCTGGACCAAGAGGTACGCCTCTTCGTCCAGTTGGACGAGCCATCGGTTTCCGAGTTCGTTGCAGGAAGTTCAAGCGAGCCTTCGGCGAGTGCCCAGCGTTCCCAGGCACAGCGGGTGAAGACCCAACAAGCCCAGACCCGCGGTGAGATAGAGGCGGCCGGGGCAACGGTCGGGGCGTCGTTGGTCGTGGGGGCAAATGGTTTCCATGTCGACGCCCGAATTCGTGATATTCCCGCGCTCGAAGCAATTCCGGGTGTCAAGTCTGTTGCCCGGGTGACGCTTTTCGAGCCGAGCAACGAGACCAGTGTTCCCTGGATCAACGCCCCGGAGGTGTGGGATCTTGGATACACGGGTGAAGGCGTCACTGTCGGAATCATCGACACCGGCATCGATTACTACCACGCCAATCTCGGCGGCTCCGGCGATCCAGCAGACTTTGCCGCTGACGACGGCCTCGACCTTTCCGATGGGAACTTCCCCAGCGCCAAGGTGGTGGGTGGATGGGACTTCGCCGGCGACGATTACAACGCCGACCCGGATTCCCCAGACTTCAACCCGGTCCCGGCTCCCGACCCTGACCCGCTCGACTGTCACGGCCACGGGACCCACGTGGCCGGATCTGCGGCAGGTCTTGGAGTGGATGGGATCATCGGCCCCGGAGTCGCCCCGGATGCGCTTCTCTACGGTCTGCGTGTCTTCGGCTGTGACGGTTCGACCGATCTGGTCTCCATCGCTCTGGAATGGGCAATGGACCCCAACGGTGATGGATCGATGGACGATCACCTCGACGTGATCAACATGAGCCTCGGCTCGCCGTTCGGTTCACCCGACGACCCATCGGCGATCTCTACGGGCAACGCGGTTGCTGCCGGAATCGTGGTTGTCGCATCGGCTGGTAACGAGGGCCCTGCGCCCTACGTGACCGGCTCACCAGCGGTAAGTGCTGACGCCATATCGGTGGCAGCTTCGATCGACGGTGGGATCTCGGTGCTCGGCATCGAGTACACGGTCGACGGCGGAGAGCCGGTGGTCATAGAGGCTGCAGAGGCCGCATTTACCCCGCCGCTGGCGGTGGTCGGGCCGGTCAGCGGTGATGTGGTCGTTGCCAGCGACTTGCTTGCCTGCGGCCCCATCGACCAGGTTCCTGCCGGCGCGATCGTCCTGATCTCCAGAGGGGTTTGTCCCTTCGTTGACAAGATCGCCAACGCCGAGGCCGCTGGAGCGGCAGGTGTGGTGGTCTACAACAACGTTGCCGGCGATCCGATCGTGATGGGTGGAAGTGGGACCTTCAGCATTCCTGCTGTGATGGTCAGCCTTGCCAACGGGCAGACGATTCAGGCCGCCGTCGAGGGAGGGAGCACCGTGAATGTGACCCTCTCCGCCGACACGGTCATCGAGAAGCCTGAACTGGCAGACCTGCTCGCCGATTTCACATCGCGCGGGCCCGGATACGGCAACACGTTCAAGCCCGATGTTGCAGCACCTGGATTCGCCATCCTCTCGTCCGGAGTGGGCACGGGGACTCTCGGCTCGGTCAGTAGCGGAACGTCGATGGCGGCGCCCCATGTCGCAGGACTGGCGGCACTCTTGCTCGACAAGGACTCGTCCATGTCGCCGCATGCAGTCAAGGCGCTGATCATGAACTCGACATCGCCGGCAGCAGACGATTACCCGCTGGCCCGTCAGGGGACCGGAATCGTGAACGCTCTGGCGGCCACGGAGCTTGGTTCCTACGCGATGCCAGGTGGTGTCAGCTTCGGCCATGTCGATTCGAGGACAGCTACGTCGGTGTCGCTCGAGATAACCGTGACCAACATGTCCGGATCGTCTCAGACCTACCAGATCAGTCATGAGCCACTTCATGAGGTGGCCGGTGTGTCAGTGTCCTCACAGAACAGCTCGGTAGCTGTTCCGGCAGGTGCGACCAGGACTGTGAAGGTTCAGATGAACGTCAACCCCGACGCGATGACGGCTGATGACAACTTCTTCAGCCAGCGAGAGGTGGATGGTTGGTTCGTGCTCACCAGCTCCTCCGATGAGCTGCGCGTCGGTTATCTGGCCGCAGTGGATCCAGGGGCGGGTGTCAAGGCAACATCGGCTCTCAACAACGTCGTGCTCAGCAACAATGCCGGCACCGACGGTGTTGCCGAAGGGTTCGCGCTCGTCGGGCAGGGCGCCGGCACGGAGGCGTTCAGCCTCTCCAAGCTCGGCGCACGCAGCCACGACCTCTACGGGTTCCCCGTGGTGGAGTTCGGTTTCGAGACCGGATCTTCGTGGCCGACGTTCTCGCCGTATGAGATCGACATCTACATCGATGACGACCCGGCTACCGACTGTGACGGCTTCGGCCATGAGACAGTCATCGTCGCCGCCGACCTTGGATTGCTCCAGGGCATCGACCCGACCGGTACCGTCGTGACAGCGGTCTTCAACCTCTGTGACGGGACGTTCCCCCTCGATTTCTTCGCAGGGATGGACTACAACGATGGTGTCGGTGTTCTCACCGACGACTACAGCCTCGTGTTCCCGTACGACGGTGATGGTGTGTTCTCATACCAGGCAGTCAGCTTCGACTACTACACCTCCGGCATCGACTTCCTCGTCGGTGACGTCGACCTGGGCGCAGGCCCTTCGGTCGCAGTCCCGTCGGTGGCGGTAGAGGCCGGAACGAACGTGGCGCTCGAAGCAACCGGTAACGGTCAGATGCTCTGGCTGTTCCCCAACAATGATGCAGACACCCAGTCCCGGATCATCCGGGTCAGGGACCTGAACTTCCTCAGGTTGCCCTGGTAACACGAAGAGCAAGCGATTGATGGTGAGCCCCCCGAACCCGGGGGGCTCACCTCTTTATGAGGTGAGGACCGGAGTGCCGTCGAGGGGACGGCCCAGCTCGCACTCTTTCCAGAGCCCGGTATCCGAAGAGTGGACCCGGATCAGCCGGTCGCCGGCATCGAAGAAGATGACATAGCCCGGCGTTACCACCTGGAGCTCGTTCTCGCCCGAACCGCAGCCGAGCCCGCCGGTCGGCCACTGCACCGCCATCGAGCCGACGTACTCTGCGTCCAGCTCGTCTCCGATGACCCGGACGAGGCTCTCCGGTGCGGCATCTTCATTCTGGAACCAGTCGGGAAACTCGCTTAGGTCGATGTCGGGGGCTCGGGGTGGCGGTTCCATGGTTGTGCTTGTCTCTCCGCTCTGTTCGGTGGTGGTGGTTGATATGGCGTTGGACTGTGTCGTGTCCGTGGCATCGCCTTCACCGCAGGCGACGATCGCCAGCATGAGCAGACTCGAAATCGCCATCAATCGCATTCTCATAGTTTGCCTCATTCCCTGACTATTGGACGATGGGATACGGCCGTTCGGTTCCATCGCCGAAGCGAATAGCCGCGGGGTGAGATCTAAAATCGGGGTATGAACAACCTCAAAACGGTTGGCCTCCTCGGCTTCATGAGTGCCCTGGTTGCGCTGATCGTCATGCAATTCAGCGATGGGTTTGTGATTCCGCTTCTCTTCGTTGTCGGGCTCAACTTCGTCGCTTATTTCTTCTCAGACAAGATGGCGATCGCCGCGACCCGGGCCAAGCCTGTGGCCGAGCACGAACTGCCCCAGGTCTATTCCATAGTGAGCAACCTGACTGCCCGAACCGGGATGCCGATGCCCCGGATCTATGTGATCGACTCGCCCCAGCCGAACGCGTTCGCCACCGGTCGGAATCCCAAGCACGCCGCAGTGGCGGTGACGACGGGAATCCTGCAAACGCTCGACAACAACGAGCTCGAGGGCGTCCTCGCCCATGAACTCGCCCACGTCTCGAACCGCGACATCCTGATCAGTTCGATCGCGGCGATGATGGCCGGCGCACTGACCATCTTCGCCCGCATGGCCTTCTGGTTCGGTGGCGGAGGAGGACGAAGCCGTGAGAACCCACTAGGCGCCGTCATCGCGATTATGTCGCTGATACTCGCGCCGATTGCGGCGATGCTCATCCGCACTGCCATCTCCCGAACCAGGGAGTTCCAGGCTGACCACACCGGGGCCGAGATCACAGGTAGCCCCTTGCACCTGGCGTCCGCCTTACAGAAGATTGCAGCGGGCACGGAGCGGATTCCCATGGTGGTAAATCCGGCCACGAGCCAGCTATTCATCGAAAACCCGCTGAAGGCCATGCGTGGCCGGGGCATGATGAACCTGCTTGCCACCCACCCCCCGGCCGAGGAGAGGATTCGCCGACTGACAGAGATGGCCCAGGGATTACGCTGAACGAAGCCTGCGGAGTAACGATTCTCCTGCGGTTTCGCTAATATTCCGCCTCCCGCGTCGTGCGGCGTTTTTGCTGTGCGACTCCGGCATGCCGGGATGTCCGAGCGGCCAAAGGAAGCAGACTGTAAATCTGCCGGCTTACGCCTACGGAGGTTCGAATCCTTCTCCCGGCACGATGCGAGAATAAGAAATGACAATCTAGCCTCCTTAGCTCAGACGGTAGAGCGCTTCCATGGTAAGGAAGAGGTCATCGGTTCAATTCCGGTAGGAGGCTCCGCCTCTCGCCTCCGGCGAGAGGTTGGAGAATGCGAAGCATTCTCCCGCTTGTCGTCATGGCAGGCATACAAAATCGGCTTCAAACGAGGCAGGAGAATCACCGGAGGGCTGCGGAAGCAGGCCGGAAGGGATTCTCCAACCTCAAGCGAAGCTTGAGGCGGCGTAGCTCAGTTGGTGAGAGCGCTCGACTCATAATCGAGAGGTCGGCAGTTCGAGTCTGCCCGCCGCTACATCACAAGCCCGGCGTAGAGTCGGGGAGGCCGAGTAAACGAAAGGGAGCCAGACCAATGGCTAAGGCGAAGTTTGAGCGGAATAAGCCGCATGTGAATG
>JBBDMR010000013.1:0-7585 GCA_040878225.1 Acidimicrobiia bacterium | reverse complement strand
AGCTTGCCGCGAAGAAGGTCGCCGGCGAAGAGATAATTGCCGTCGACTCCTCCCCTGAACCCACCAAGGTCGTCGATCTCCTCGAAGCTCTCAAGGCGTCGGTCGAAGCCACCAAGAAGGCAGCTAGCTAGAGGAGTCCGTTGGCCCTTCGCTCTCCCAGGTGATTCCGGCGACGTCAGCGATTTCGACCCCCTTGTAGACCGGTGCGCGGAGGTGCATATCCGCAGTCCACTCCTTGAACTCGACGTTGACGACGATGCCGGGCTCAACCCAGTGCAGCCGGCCGGGATAGCGGACGGAAGGCTGAAAGGAGCTCGACTCTCGCTCCAACTGGTCGAGGGACCCCTTGATGGCACGCAAGGTCTGGTCGTCGAAGCCTGACCCGACCGCGCCGATGAACCTGAGTTTGCCGTCTTCCCAGAGCCCGAGCAGAAGCGACCCGAAAGTCGATGATCGGCCACCTTCGCCCTCGGCGTACCCGCCCACCACTGCCCGCATCCTCTGTTTCACTGAAACCTTCCGCCAGTCGGCCGAGCGACGACCGGGCAAATACCTGGAGCCGGAGCGCTTGGCGACGATTCCCTCTATGCCCTGTGCCTTCACTGCGTCGTAAAGGGCAATGCCCGACCCCTTCGTCGGCTCGGTGACAATCAGTGGCGATGGCAACGAGAGACCGGCCAGGATCTCCTGGCGTTCCTCATAAGGAAGGCCGGTCCGGATCTCGTCGCCCTGATAGAGCACATCGAAGACAACGAAGTTGACCGGCGTCCTGTCGCCGGTCCCGAGGCCGCCGAATCCCGTCCGTTTCTGGATCCGATCGAAGCTGGGCCGGCCGACATCGTCGAACGCCACGATCTCGCCGTCGAGGACAACCCCGTCAGGAATCGGTAGCCCCAACAGTTCCGGGAACGGCTCGAGGAGGTCGATTCCCCGCCGCGAGCGAGCGCGGACCCCACCGTCGTTGGACAGCACAGCCCGATAACCGTCCCATTTGACCTCGAACCACCAACCCGGGTCGTCGAACGGGTCGTTCCACCGTGTGGCCAGCATCGGCTCGAAGACGGGGAGCATCAGCTATTGGACCGCGGGCTCAATCCGAGGCCAGCTCTTCCCTGACGAGCCTATTGACCAGGCCTCCGTCGAGATCTTCACCGTGCTCCTTCATCAACGCTCCGATGACCCGACCTGCGGCCTTGTCGTCACCGGCGACACCAAGCGAAGAGATACCCTGGCGGACCAGCGCCCTGGTGGCGTCCTCGTCGAGTTTCTCAGGCAACCACCGACTCAGGTACTCAACCTCGTATCCCAGCTTCTCGGCCATCGCCTGGCCGCGCTCGCCGAGCCCCTCGTATTCCTCTTTCGACTTTTTCATCTTCTTGACGTAGCTCGAGATGACCTGCTCGTAGACGGCATCGTCTGCTGCACCCTTGAAACCTGGCTCGCTGATGGCCACGGAGACTTCGCTCTGTACCTGACGCACGACATCGCGGCGTCTCGCATCCTTGGCCAACATCGCTTCTTTGAGCTCAGCAGCTAGTTGTTCCTTGATTGTCATGTGAGACTCCTCAAAAGATCGATAGTGTTCGGCGGGTCATCGGTAATGATGCCCCACACACCCTTCGACACCAACTCTCCTAAAGACCGCTCATCGGTTTCGACCTGGCGCGACGACCACACTGCGACGTCGATCCCGTCTGATAGCGGTTCCGCCCTCGCCAGCACCAGGTCTGCGTCCGGCATCAGGTACCCGTGACCACCTTCCCGGCAATGTTGGATCGCATCGTCGAGATTTCCCAGGATGCCGACATTGAGGCCGGTGTGAACGTCGGGAAAAGTCGTTCTCACCGAGTCGATGGTCGCCCAGTTGAAAGAGATCAAGACGTCAGATGGCCGCGACATCGCCGCGGCCTCGAGACCGAGCCTGTGATCCGGCTCGTACCCGCGCTCACCCGGAGCATTTTTGATCTCGATGAGAACAGGAGTTCCGGGCAGCGCTGCAAGCGCCTCATCGAGAAGACACGGTCTTGCTCCACCACCCAGTTCGACCTCGGCGAGAACGCTCCATGGCGTCGTTGTCACTGTCAGGCCCCCGATACTGGAATCGTGGGCAAGGACCAGCTTGCCGTCGGCCGACCTGCGCACGTCCACCTCCACTGCGTCACAGACTGCAGCGGCCGCGACGAGTCCCAGGAGCGAATTGTCTGGGTGACGGCCCCGCCACCCACGGTGGCCGATCACGGAGATTTGTCTGGTCACGGAATATTTTTCCTAGAAACTCGTTTACAAAAACGGATCACACCACTAAATTCAATCGTGAATCCTCTCGCACCGCGCCTTCTTGGTGGGAATGCTTGTGAAAAAGATCACAATCCCAAGGAAAAATTTTGTGCTTACAACCCAGATAACAACTGACTGGCGAGACCTTGCTTCTTGCCGGGACTCCGAACCGAATCTCTTCTTCCCCGTCGGGACCACAGGTCCTGCAGTGGAGCAGATCGATGCCGCTATCGCAATCTGTTCGACATGCATGGTTCAGGAAGACTGTCTTCAGTACGCCCTCGAGACCAACCAGGAATCGGGTGTATGGGGAGGCTATGCCGAAGATGATAGGCGGCGCCTCCGCAAGCGGTGGCTGGCCGACCGGCGGAGACGATCCGCCTGAAACCCAGGTTATGAACTGAGACCCTCCAGCCGGAGGGTCTCAGTTTTTCCGCTCATCGATTGCCAGGGGCGAAGCCCACCGCCACGTCGGCGTTCTCTGATTCGACTTCGACGAAAGCGATCCGCCCGGCGGGAATCCCCACCTCTCGACCTTTGCTGTCTAGGGCCCAGAACACATCTCCGTCCTCGACGGTCGCTTTCATTGTCTCCTTGAACGCCGGGAGGTCGTCGACTTCTAGTTCGACCACCTTGCTCGACTCGGCTACTGCAATTCGAACTTTCATCTGGTTTCCAAATCCTCTCGACTAAATGCTGATCGTAACCCCCTTCACAGCGTTCGCCGGAAGCCTTACGTTTGAGCAATGAGCCGACCCTTTGCAATGGCCCTGATCACGGCGGCGGTGTTCGCCATCATGACCCTGGCGATAGCCGACCCCGTGGCCATCGGCGGATATGCACCGATCGAAGTGCGTGGCGCCCCACCGGCCACGGTGGTGGTGGAAAGCGGCGACCACATCTGGAAGATCTCAAAGGAGAGCCTTGGCGGAAAGCTACAGCGTGAGCCCCGCAATGAGGAAGTCCACCCGTATTGGCTGGAGACCATCGAGATCAATGTCGATTCGCTCCGCTCCGGCGACCCGGACCTGATCTACCCGGGTGAGGAATTGGTGTTGCCCGACGCCGGCGATTAACGATTGGCGGTGAGCTTGGCGACCTTGCCGTCGTGGGTCACTGCGAAAAGCTCTCCGTCGCCGCGCAGGCCGAACGAATTGATCTGGCCGATCGCGCCAAGTTCGGTAGTCCAGTCTCTCTCGTCGGTGACCTGGCCGTCTACATACCGGAACGACTTGATCCACTGGCTGCACCAGTCGCTGTAGAAGTAGGTCCCGTGCAATTCAGGAATCTCGCTGCCGCGATACACATAACCACCGGTGACCGAACAACCCTGGCCCTCCTCCGATCCGTGGAGATAGGTGATAGCCGGTGCGGTATAGAGGGAGAGGTCACAGTCCTGAACATGGAAGCACCGGGTGCCCTCCACATCGGACCAACCGAAGTTGAACCCGCCACCGCTGATGGGGACGACGTTGATCTCCTCCTGATCGGCATGACCGACATCAGCGATGTACATCAGTCCATCCACCGGGTCGATGCTGAACCGCCAGGGGTTGCGCAAACCGTAAGCCCACACTTCCGGGGCGCCGCCGCCGTCGACGAAGGGGTTCTCCGGTGGTATTCCGTACGGGTCACCGCTGTCCACGTCGAGACGGGAGATGGCTGCGTACATCGTGTTGGGATCCTGACCCTGGTCGCGGGAGTCGGCGCCATCGCCCTGCGCCGAGTACAGATACCCGTCCGGGCCGAATGCCAGCGCCCCCGCGTAATGCCGGATGTCGGTATGGCCCTCAGGTTGGGGAAGGTTGAAGATCACCCGTTCGGAGTCGGGATCGGCACGGTTCGGGTTGGTCGGCGACACGGTGAACTCCGAGAGCTGGCGGTTGCCTGCCGAGGTGCTCCCCGGGGTGGTGAAGTAGACGAAGAACCTGCCGTTGGTCGCGAAGTCCGGGTGAAAGGCCATTCCGAGCAACCCCTGCTCGATTCCGTTGGCGAGCACCCGGTCGTCGATGGCGAGGAAGGCCGGGTCGACCATCTCGAAATTCTCGTCGAGGATCCGTATCACCCCCACCCTTTGCACCACAAAGAGGCGGTTGTCTCCCGGCGGAGAGGTGATGACCACAGGCTGTTGGAAACCTTCGAACACGACGTCGAGGCTCACACTTGCCAGCTCGGGAAGGTTGGAGCCGGACGTGGTTGTCTCTCCCGGAGCCGTGGTGGCCGTGGAACCGTCACCCGTGGTCTCCGATCCCTCCGGAACGGTGGAAGTAGTTTCTCCTGCGACCGGCTGGCTGGTCGGGCTGGAACCTTCCTGGCCCTCACCGCGGAGGAAGAGGAAGACGATCAGGAAGACGATCACCAGGCCGATGACGAGACCCCGGAGTCGGGATTGGGCCGGGGACAGGGGTTCTCTGTGTCGTGCGCTCACTCAGGCGGAGTGTAGGAAACGGATCGGCAAAAGAGAATCTTCCTCGATATCGGTCTCGTGATGAGCGTGCAGGTGGTGCCGGCTGGCTATACGTTGTCGCCGAGGAAGATCTCCGACACCGAAGACTCCATGAAAATTGCCTGGAGCGCTTCGGCGACAATCGGAGCAATCGAGAGCACTTTCACCTTGTCGAGAGTACGCACATCGTCGCTCACCGGAAGCGTGTTGGTGATGATCATCTCCTCGATGGGAGCGTTCTTGATGCGGTCGATCGCCGGATCGGAAAGGATTGCATGGGTCGCTGCGATGCGGACGCTCAGCGCTCCGTAGTCGCGCATCATCTCGGCGGCGTTGCACACCGTGCCAGCGGTGTCGATCATGTCGTCGACGATCACCACATGCTTGTCCTTGACCCGACCTGCCATCGACAGTGCGTGGGAAACATTGTGCTCTTTGGGGTCACGCCGTTTGTAGATAAACGCGACAGAGGCATCACCGAGCCGGCGGGCATATCGCTCAGCGCGCTTCACGCCGCCCGCGTCAGGCGACAAAACCGCAATCCGGCCGCTGATCTGGCTGGCGACATAGTCGGCGATCATCGGGATCGCGGTGAGGTGGTCGAACGGCTTCTGGATGAAACCCTGGAGCTGGCCGGTATGAAGGTCGACGGAGACAAGCCTGTCGGCGCCGGCGGTCATGAACAGGTCGCCGACCAACCGTGCCGTAATCGGCTCTCGGGGAAGGACTTTCTTGTCCTGGCGGGAGTATCCGTAGAACGGCATCACCGCCGTGATCCGACGCGCAGAGGCACGACGCAGAGCGTCGATGGTGATCAGTTGCTCCATGATGTGTTCGTTGACCGGATGAGAGTGGCTCTGGATCAGGAAGCAATCCGCTCCGCGCACCGACTCTATTGGCCTCGCATACAACTCACCGTTTGAGAACTTCGACAGCTCGAGCTGGCCGAGCGGCAGACCGAGCATTTCGGCGACTTCTTCTCCGAGGGGAACATTGGCACTCCCCGAGAACAGCAGCATCCGATTCCGGGAGACGATATCCACTTCTACTGCTCCTCGGTCTTCTTCGCCGCCTGGCGCTCTGCGCGTCTCCGGGCGTAGCCTTCGATATTCTTCTGTTCGCTGCGTTCGATCGCCAAGGCGTCGGCATCAACGTCTCTGGTGATAGCCGACCCGGCCCCGGTTATTGCCCGATCACCGATTGTCAGCGGAGCCACCAGCATGGTGTCCGACCCGATGAACACATCCTCACCGATGGTGGTGGCATGTTTCTCGTAGCCGTCGTAGTTGCAGGTGACGGTCCCGGCACCGATGTTCGTTCCGCGACCAATCGTCGCGTCGCCCAGGTAAGTGAGATGGTTGGCTTTGGCGCCTTCCCCGAGGGTGGAGTTCTTCGTCTCCACGAACGTCCCCAGCTTCGCTCCGTCCATCAGGACAGTCCCGTGGCGCAGAGAGGCGTACGGACCCACTTCGCAGCCCTCACCGATTACTGCACCCCGTAACACCGAATACCAGACGATGCTCCCGGAGCCAATCTCGGAATCGACGGCGAAAACGTCCGGTCCGACACGGGCATCTGCTCCGACAGTGGTATTCCCCTCGAGGTGTACTCCGGGATAGATGGTGGCGCCGGGCTCGATGGAGACGGAATCATCGATGTAGGTGCGTTCCGGGTCGATGATCTTGACGCCCGCCTGGAGATGGTCGGTATTGATCCTGGCCCGAAGCTGCTTGCGCGCGTCGGCGAGTTGGTCCTGTGAGTTAATCCCGATCACCTCTCGAGGAGCGGCCTTCACCGGCTCCAGTTTTGCACCTTTGCGGGAAAGAATCCCGATTACATCCGTTATGTATAACTCCCCCTGGGAGTTGTCGCTTGTGATCTGGTCGAGAGCTTCGATCAAATCACCTGCGCGGAACGAGTAGATCCCAGCGTTTATCTCGTCGATTTCGAGCTGGTCAGGGGTGCAGTCCCTGTCCTCGACTATCCCTACCACGGACCCGTTCTCACGCACGATCCTCCCGTAGCCAGTGGGGTCTTCGAACACTGACGTGACCAGAAGTGCTGCTGTCGCCGGGGCGCGAGCAACGAGCTCGGCTACGAGCTCCGGCGTGATCATCGGCATGTCGCCGTTGAGTACCACAACCGTGTCGTCAGGTGCGAGGTCATCGATCTGGGCGATTCCCACTCGGACAGCATCGCCAGTACCCAGTTGCTTCTCCTGGATCCCAACGCTGATACCGGCATCGAGATGGAGACGGACTTGGTCGGCGCCGTGGCCGAGGACCACGACCATCGACTCGGGATTCGACTTTGCGGCCGCATCGATAACCCAGCGGACCAGGGTCCTGCCGGCCGCCGTGTGTGCCACTTTGGGCAGGGCAGACATCATTCGCTTGCCCTGGCCGGCGGCCAGAATGATCACATGTGTTGGCAAGTCAGCCTTTCCTCGGCGATCGCTGGGGGGGCAGGACTCGAACCCACTCTTACAGGACCAAAACCTGCCGTGCTACCAGTTACACCACCCCCCACAGCGGGGAGATTTAGGTTAACGACCAAGAACGAAAACCAAGAGCCAGAACCACTCTTACAGGACCGCAATACCCGATGTGCTACCAGTTACACCACCCCCCAAGGCGGGCTCCTGAGGATAATCGCCCAAGGGCCGGAGAAGTAACCCGCCTCCAAGCTGTTCCCCCAGCGACCGCAGGGAGCGGCTGTTCCCCCGGAGGCCGCGGAGCGGACAGAGCCCGCGTAGCTGTTCCCCCGGAGACCGCGGAGCGGACAGAGTCCGCGTAGCTGTTCCCCCGGAGACGAAGTCGAACGGGGGAAAAGTCCCTGCCGGCCCGAAAGGGCCGGGAGGTA
>JBBDMR010000012.1:0-7739 GCA_040878225.1 Acidimicrobiia bacterium | reverse complement strand
CCCGCAGTGCCCGGCCCGATTGCTGGCGAAGAAGAACGTCTTGCCGTCGGGTCCTAACGTCGGGCAGAAGTCGTTCGCCGCGGTGTTGATCGGGGCGCCGACGTTCACCGGCTCACCCCAGGGGTCGTTCTCATTCGCTCTGGTCGACACCCAGATATCGAGCCCTCCAAAACCGCCGGGGCGGTTGGAAGCGATGAAGAACACCTTGCCATCGGGTGAGATGAAAGGACATCCCTCTGTGTCCAGTGTGTTGAAGTTCTCGTGCGCTCCGGCCCCAAATGTCTCGATGGACTCAGCCTCGCCCCAGGGGCCGAAGCCTCCGAATGCGAACGCGGCTGCGGCCCCACTAATCGTCATCACTGCTGCCAGCACGACGCTCATCAAACTACGTCTCATCAAATACCTCCTCGTTGTGGAGTGCTCACGGCATCTCCACCGGTCGTCCTTCCCGTTTCCAGGCCTCGATCCCACCGTCGAGCAGGCATACGTCCCGATAACCCATCGACCGCAGCGTGGCGGCGGCAATGGCGGAGCGTTCCCCTGTCGAGCAGTAGAGGATCAGCCGGCGATCAGGGTCGAACTCGATGCGGTGCCGCCTGTCTGACGGATCTGCCCAGAACTCGAGCATCCCTCTGGGTGCCCACACCGAGTCACCGACCCAACCCCCGACATGGAGTTCGTCCTCTTCACGCACATCGACGAGCACGGCACCTTCGAGCAGCTCATCGCTCACCTCCTGGGGAGTCAGGCTCACCAGGTGTCGAAGCGCATCCGCCACCAAATCGGCCGCGGTTTGCTTCAGACGTCCTTGCTCCGTCGACATGTGTCCAATATGCGAGATGTGTCTGGTGGTTCTCTGGGAATCAGATCGTGTCGCTTCCCAGTGGATTCCCAGAGGTGCCCGAGACAATTCGCGGCAACAGACACTCCTCGAGGAGAGTACAAATTCAGTCGTGAGATACCGCGCGCTCGGACCGATCTCGGTCCAGGTCGACGATGACTACGCGAAGCTGGGTGGTCTCCGCCAGCGGATAGTGCTCGCGGTCCTGCTCCACTCGGCAAACCGCCTCGTCACCCAGGACGCTCTCATCGACTCGGTCTGGTCCGGAGAGCCGCCCGAAGCGGCCAGAGCCACGGTCCAGAGTTACATCTACAACCTCCGTCGCGCCATCGGTTCCGATTCGATCGTGCGTAGGGCCGACGGTTACCTCATCGAGGTGGACGCAAACACCTTCGATGTGCTCGCCTTCGAGGAGCGTGTTGTAAAAGGAATGGGCCTCCTCGAGTCGGATCCCGCCGCCGCGAGGGCGACCCTCCTCGAGGGCTTGGGCATGTGGTTCGGTACGGCATATGGTGGTATCGACCACCCCGAGCTCCAGCTCGAGACTCAGCGTCTCGACGAAATGCGGGTGAACGCCATCGAGGCGCGGATCGAGGCCGATCTCGCTATCGGTCGCGCCGGGGGGCTGGTGGGCGAACTTGAGGCATTGGTTCGTGACCACCCCTTCCGGGAGAGATTCTGGGCCCACCTGATGCTCGCCCTCTACAGGGCAGGTCGCCAGGCGGAGTCACTGCGTGCGTACCAACAGGCCAGGACCCGGCTCGTCGACGATCTCGGAATCGAGCCAGGGTCCGACCTGCGACAACTCGAACAGCAGATCCTCGACCAGGACCCATCACTACTGATCAAAGCCGACCGGGCAGGGTCGACGCCGGGTGGAGACCGGAGTGGATCGATTCGTGGATACGAGCTCCGCGATGTTGTCGGCCGGGGCGATTTCGGCGTCGTCTATCGCGCCTACCAGCCATCGATCTCTCGCGAAGTGGCGATAAAGGTCATCCAGCCCGCATACGCCAATGACCGTGCTTTTGTCGCCCGTTTCGAGCGAGAGGCCCAGATCGCTGCCAATCTGGAGCACCCCCACATCCTTCCCCTCCACGACTACTGGAGAGATCCGACCGGCGCCTACCTGGTCATGCCGCTTATGAGGGGCGGCAGCCTCGACGGAGCTCTCCAACATGGCGGTTGGAGCCTCGGGCCGGCATTGCGCCTGCTCGACCAGGTGGGGAGCGCCCTCTCCCATGCCCACCGACGTGGCGTGATGCATCGTGATCTGAAGCCAGGGAACATTCTTCTCGACGAGGACGGCAACACCTATCTCTCCGACTTCGGAGTGTTCACCCCTCTCGGTGACGACGGGAGCACTGTCCCGGTCTCGAAACGTCACATCGCCCCCGAGAAGGCCTCCGGCGGAGGCCCCACGGTCCGCTCCGACATATACGCGCTAGGAGCACTCACTTTCCACCTCCTCTCCGGCGTGCCCATTGCCTCGACGTCCATACCCGATCTCAGTGAGGCTCGTCCGGATATTCCGACGTCACTGGCTGCCGTGGTTGCTCGGGCGACTGCTATCGATCCCCAAGAGCGCTTCGCGAGCGTCGACGAGTACCTGCGGGAGCTGCGCAGGGCGGCGGGAGCCGACGTCGTAGCCGGCTCAGTCGTGGTCGAGACTGTGACCGAGCCCACCCGCAACCCATACAAGGGTCTCAGGGCTTTCGTCGAGAAAGATGCGGTCGACTTCCACGGCCGCACCGCCCTCATCGACGATCTCCTCGAGCGGGTTGACTCGCACCGTCTTGTGACCGTTGTCGGGCCATCCGGAAGTGGCAAGTCGTCGTTGGTGCGTGCGGGGCTCATTCCCGCCCTCAGGGCGGGTCGGATTCTTGGCTCGAATGATTGGCTCATCACGGACATGTTCCCGGGCTCGTATCCCTTCGAGGAACTGGAAGGCGCGCTGTCCCGGGTGGCGGTGAGAGCACCAGCCGGGATGCGGGATGAGCTGACTCAGCCCGACGGTTTGTTGAGGGTAAGCAAACAAATCCTTCCCGGCGACGACTCGACCCTGCTCATAGTCATAGACCAGTTCGAGGAGCTCTTCTCAACGGTTCGCTCCGAAGACACACGTCGACGATTCCTCGAGAGCCTCATGGCCGTCGCAAGTGACGAGCGAAGCCGGGTCCGCGTGGTTACGACGATACGAGCCGACTTCCTCGACCGCCCGCTCGCTTACGCAGACTTCGCCGAGGCAGTTTCCGACGGAATCATCACGGTAGGCCCCCCTACCAGAGAGGGCCTCGCCCGCGCCGTGGCCGCTCCGGCCACGAACGTCGGCCTCGAACTGGAGGCGGGGCTGGTCGGGCGAATTATCGCGGATGTCGAAGGTCAACCGGGCGCCCTGCCTCTTCTCCAGTACGCGTTGACCGAGATGTTCGCCCACCGGGATGGATCGACTCTCACCATCGCCGGTTACGAGGCGACGGGTGGGGTGGCCGGAGCCCTGGGTCGGCGAGCCGAGGAGTTATACGAAGGCCTTAGCGCGGTGGGTCAGGCTGCAGCTCACCATGTTTTCCTCCGTCTGGTCTCGGTGGACGCATCGGGTGCCGTCACGCGTCGACGGGCCCGACAGGCGGAGCTGGTATCCCTCGCCGTCGACCGGGCCGGGCTCGGATCGGCGCTGCAGGCTTTCGCCGGCTTCCGACTGCTCACCTTCGACCGGGACCCGGTGACGCGCGGACCCACGGTGGAGGTCGCCCATGAGGCCCTCCTCTCCGAGTGGTCGAGGCTCGCCGGCTGGATCGAGGAAGCCCGTGAGTCGCTGATGCTGGCCCGTCGCGTGAGTGAGTCGGCCCGGGAGTGGATCGACTCGAACGAAGACCCCAGCTATCTCCTCCGTGGCGTACGCCTCGAGGACGTCGAGACCTGGGCCTCCCGGGCCCACGTGGTGCTGACCGGTGACGAGTCCCGATACATCGCCGCCGGCGTCGCCCATCGAGCCAGCGAGCTCGACACCGCTCTGAGGCGGCGGAGGCGGGTGATTCTGGCTCTGGCGGTCGGATTGCTCTTGGTGGGCAGCCTGGCGGTGGTCGCCTTCCTCCAGCGAGGTGAAGCACAGCTGGAGGCACTCGAATCGCGGGTCCGGGCGCTGGCAGCCGCATCGGGGAGTCACGTCGACGAGAATCCCGAACTGGCCCTGCTCATCGCCATCGAGGCCTTCGATGAATCTGTACGGGATGGAGGGAGTCCCATGTCGGAGGCGGTAAGTGCCATGGGTCAGGCAATCGCCGAGTGGAGACTCGTCTCCCGGTTCCCTGCCGGAGAGATCGTATTCCCCGTCGCTGCTCCGGATGGCTCCCTTCTCGCCGTCTCTTCCAAGGTGTCGCCCCGGGACGTCGATGTGTTCGATACGGAGGGCCTGCTCGTCGGGACTCTTCCCGGCCCCGACCACCCCTCCGTCGCTGCCTGGGCCGTTGCTTTCAACCCGGACGGCCAGACGATTGCCGTCACCTACGCCGCGCCCGAAGGGGAGATATTCCGTTCGGTACCTGACGGAGTGCCGGACGTGGTGATCTTCGATCTGGAGACAATGAGCAGCGTCACGAGCCTGGAGACCGACCGCGGGTGGATGCAGGTCTCCCACAGTCCCGATGGTGCCAGGTTGGCGTTGTCCGCCGGTCAGGAAGTCAGGATCTTCGACTGGGCGGAAGGCACTGAAGTCTCGCGGTTCGAAGGGTCATCCTCCGTCGGAGGTCCGGTGTTCCTCGACGAGAACAGCGTGATCGTTCCCATCGAGGGTTCAGGGTTCACGACGTTCTCGAGCGTGGACGGGTCCGTTGTTGGCCACCTGCCGATAGCGAACTTGAATCACGCGATCACGGCCGTAGACGCATCCCACTCCCGCCTCGCCTACCGGGCGGGAGACCGGATAAGGGTCTCTGAGATCGCCACCGGGGAAGTCGTGTTCGATGTGGAGTCATCGTCCGTGTTGTCCGTCGCCCTCGATTCTGATGGCACCCGCCTCGCCTACTCCGGTTTCGACTCGGACATCGCTGTCGTCCCGCTGGATCGCGATGGGAAGGATCTACAGTTGTCAGGGACCTACGAGAACGTGTTCTCACTGGCCTTCGTCGGATCGGAGCGTCTCCTGTCGTACGGAGAGGACGCTCTGTTGTGGGACGTGTCCCCGGAAGGTCTGGACGAGCTCGGCGGCATCGCTCTGGCGGAATCACAGTGGGGATATCAGATCTCTCCGGACGAGCGGTTTCTGGCCTACCGCGTCTCGACGAACCAGGGTGGTGATCTCCCAGACCCAAACGACGGGTTGCGCCTCGTCGACCTGGAGAGTGACCAGGAAACGGTCTTGAGCCAGAACGAGTGGCAGTCGATCCTGGCCGGTCTCCGCTTGGTGAGCCCAGACTTCACAATGGTCGGGTCTCTCACCCAGGACGGTGAATCGACGATGCGTCTCCTTCCGGGTTGGGATGTGGTGCGTGAGTTCGACAGGTGCCGCTCACCACTCGCCGTCACACCTGACAACAGCCTCGTCGTCCTCGGCGGGTGGGGCTGCGTCGCCGACGATCCTCCCGAATCTGCCGAGAGTGCCGTCGTCGACCTCGAGACGGGCACCACCGTCCTCCCGATTCCCTATCAGTACCTGTTCTCGGCCGAATTCAATCCTGAGGGCATCTTCGCTGGAGGGCGCTTCCTGGTGGCCACCGACCAGGTGACGGTGGAGGTCTGGGATATGACAGCCGGAGAGTCACTGGGGAGTCTCAATCGGTCCGATCGCGATGAGTTCGGATTCATCCTGGTCGTCGCCTTCGACCCCACCGGGCGGTATGTAATCGGCGGAACTTCTAGCGGCACCGTGTGGGTCGTCGACCTGGAACGAGTGCTCGCAGGTGAAGACATGGCCAATGCCCTGGTGTTCAGCCGTCAAGCTCATACCGGCGCCGCGCCCGTCCCTGCCATGAACAGCGATGGCATCGTGGCGACGGTCGGATTCGACGACCATGTCCGACTCTGGGATGTCGACTCAGGTGACCTCTTGCTCGAATTCGAATCGGACATCGGCGTTCCCGTCGTTCAATTCACTCCAGACGGCGAATACCTCCTCTACCCGGACGGGCTGAGCATCCGGCGTCTCCCCGTGGACCCGTTCCGACTGCGCGATCTCGCCGAAGAACTACTCACACGCGACTTCTTGCCGGACGAATGTGCCCGCTATGCCGCGCAGAGCCGATGCGAGGCTTTGACGGGGTGAGATGCAGATGCCTCGATATGTGCGCCGTTTCGATGCAGGTGACTTGGCGCGTTTCTGATCCAGGCCGACTTTCACCCCTGCTAGCTGCTGGGGAACCTGTCATTTGACACGGTGGCGAGGCGGCGCCGGGCATCTTCCACCCGATCCAGGCCTGCGAAGCCGGCGGTGGTGACCGCCTGTGCGACCGACTCCCTCACCCGGGCCGCTGCCTCCCGACCGATGCGGCGGCCGATCCGGGCGGAGTGAAGTTTGAGCAGAAAGCCGAGGAGGATGCTCAGGGCGAGCGAGCCGGTGAGCAGAACCAGCGGCGAGGGCACCGGGCCGAGATAGGGGACGTCGATGGTGGCGACGGCGAGCTGATTCGGACCGAAGATCAGCACGAGGTACCAGGCGACGGCGAACAACAGCACCGCGCCGAGGAACAGCTGGAGGAAACCAACCACCGGCCACACGATCGAGCTGGGCACGGTCATCTCCCCTGCGGCTTTGCGAGTGGAGCGGTCCAGCGCCCGGGTGACCGCGGTCTCCACGTCCTCCGCCCCCAAGTTCTCGATGATCGCGGGTCGCGTTTGGGCGGGCAGCGACCCAACGGCCTTGACGAGAGCCGATCGGACCGGGTTGAGCACGTGGCCCAGGCTTCCCCGGCGCCGCCAGTCGATGAGGTAGGCGCCAGGATCGGCCTTTCTCGACTTCCTCCCTGTGATCAGCGAAAGGAGACTCAGCACCCGGGCTAGAAGCGACCCGCCCCGGCGGTGGGCCCGGTGCATGACCGCTTCCTGCATCTGTCGGGAAACGCCGTCGAGGTCGACTACCGCCATCGCCCCTTGCACCGCGTCCGTGACCGCCGTCTCCCTTTCTGCGGGGGTCAGTAACGGGGTGTGGGGGCGGTCCGGGTCCAAACCGGCCGCCCGGGCCAGTTCCTCGGTCCTTGCCGCGGCATCGGTGGCCACTCTTGCTGCCACGATCGCCTTGGCGTCGGCCGCTTGGGCAAGTGCGGTTCGAAGCTCGCCGATGCCGATGCCGTCTTGGGCCGACACCACGTCGACCCGGGCATGGGGGATCCCGTCGGCGGCCAGCTGGCGCCGGAGATCGTCGGCAAGCATCTTCCTCTCATCGGGGTCGATGCGGTCGGCCTTGTTGAAGACGAATCGCATGCGATCGGCATGGGGTGCCAATCGACGGAGATAGGAGTGGATCCGCTCGTCGTCGTACTTCTCCGGATCGACCACCCAGGCGACGGCGTCAACCCGGGGGAGGAGGGCGTCGACCGTGGCCCGATGCTCAGTGCGGACACTGTCGACGTCGGGGAGATCGAGGATGGCCACCCCGGCCAGGTCGGGGTGGTCGTGTCCCGCTACTCGCTCGACCCCCAGCCAATCCAGCAACGGGCGGATCTCGTCCTGCGCCTCGCTGGCCACCCAGGCGATCGGCTGTTCGGTGGTGGGGCGGAGAGCCCGCGCCGGGCTGACTTCTTCACCGGCGAGGGCGTTGAGCACCGAGGACTTGCCCACTCCGGTCCCACCGACCAGCGCCATGACATAGATCTCGCCGGGAAAGCCGAGACGCCGCTCGCTCTCGTCTGCCAACGTCTCCGCCGCCCGGGCGTGCTCGGCCAGGCCGAGATCGGCCGCGGCGGCC
>JBBDMR010000011.1:0-7851 GCA_040878225.1 Acidimicrobiia bacterium | reverse complement strand
CCCTTTCGGGCCGACAGGGACCTTTCCCCCGTTCGGCTTCGCCTCCGGGGGAACAGCCGCTTCCTTCGGTCGCTGGGGGGGACAGCCGCTCCCTTCGGTCGCTGGGGGAACAGCTGTTTGACGCGTTTTTCTAGTCCCTGCTGGAGATCAGGGCGATCAGACGGAGCAGCTCGAGGTAGAGCCAGACGACGGTGACCATCAGGCCGAAGGCGGCGAACCAGGACATCCAGCCGGGAGCGCCCTCTTTGATCCCACGCTCGATGATGTCGAAGTCGAGGAGTAGGTTGAATGAAGCGACTCCTACGATCAGCAGACTGATCCCGATTCCGAGGGGCCCGGCGTCGAACACCGAAGGAATCGCAACGCCAAAGAGGCTGAGGACAATCGTGGCCACATAGAAGACGGCGATGCCTGCAGTCGCCAGGATCACCGTTGACCGAAGGCGCCGAGTGACCTTGATGATCCTGGTCGCGTACAGGAACAGCATTGCAGTGAAGACCGCGAGGGTGGCCAGAATCGCCTGGACCACAATCCCGTCATAGAGCGTCGAGTAGAGGCTGGAGATTGCCCCGACCATGACTCCCTCGGCAACGGCGAACAACGGGCCGGTCACCCGCACCCACCGCGGCCTGATCATCGTGACGATCAAGAGGGCAAAGAGGGCGAGCACGGAGATCAGCAGGATCCCGCTGACTGCATCGGCGTTGATCCACCCGAACACCGCACCGGCGAGCAGCAACGTGAACAGGGTTCCCGTGGCCCGCATCGTGTCGCCCATCGTCATCCGGTCACCGGGAGCGGTGACTATCGGGGCGTGGGCGCTCTCTGCGCCAGCGGTGGAGTCGGGCCTACCGAATTGTCGGGTCAGTACTGGGTTGGACATATCGGGATGATTTTAGTGGCCCGTCGGTCGAATACTGGCGGCCCCTATTTCACGACAGACAACCAGGACGCGAGAAACCCTTTGGTCCGCCGGTGCACCGGGACCTGGTGTTCTCAACGTCCCATCGAGAAGAACTCGGGGTTGGGCTGGATCGCGCCCAGGTGCGCCACCCGATTGGAGAGAGCGAAAAGGGCGGTGATCGAGCCGATATCCCAGATGTCCTCGTCGCTGAAGCCGTGTTCGTGGAGCGTCTCGAAGTCGGTCTCGTCGATCTCCTCGGGAAACCTGGCCAGCATCACCGCGAACCCCAGCATGGCGCGCTGACGCTCGGTGACGGATGCGGTCCTCCAATTCGTGGCGATCCGGTCGGCGATCTCTGAATCCCTGGCTCGGATCCGGAGGATGGCACCGTGGGCAATGACGCAGTAGAGGCAGTCGTTCGCCGCGCTCGTGGCAACAACGATCATCTCCCGCTCCGCCTTGGTCAGCCCGGACTCCCGTTCCATCAGGGCGTCGTGGTAGTCCATGAATGCCCTCAGCTCATCGGGCCGGTGGCCCATTGCCAGGAAGACATTGGGGATGAAACCGGTCCGTTCGGCGATTGGCTCGATGCGGTACCGCAGGTCGTCGGGGAGGTCGGCCAGGTGGGAAAGTGGATAGCGGCTCATTGCCGTTCAATGTAGCGGGGTCCGGGATGCGGCAGCCACGGCCTACCTCTGTTCCAGGCCAACCGAGCGGGCGAACTCGTGGAGATGTTCCTTGTCACGCTCGGGAAAGGAAGACCCATTGATGACCTCGATCGTCGCCTGTGCCTCCTGTCTCAGCGCTCCCGTGCGGCTCTCGAGGTCTGCCTCTTCGACCAACGCGATGAGGCTGCTCAAGGTTTCCAGCAGGGCCATCAAAACGTGTGGCTGGTCAGCGGCATTGATCCTGATCTCCCGGAAGGCACCGTGCACATAATCGGAGTGGGTGAGTGCCCTCGGCAGGAAGACGCGCGCACCGCGGTCGTTGCCGGCAACGCGTCCTGGAAGATCGCGTAGCAGCAGGGTGCGCATCGGCCCGGTCAGGTGATGGACGACGTCGGCGCCTGTCGTGGCATCGTTGAGCGATGGGGATAGCGCTCGCAGTGCGATATCGACCATCTGCCGGATTCCATACGAAGGGTCGGACTCGATGGTCCGGGTCCTACCCAGGTCGATGGCCCGGCCCAGGGCTATCTCGGTCGGTTCGTCAACTGCAGGCCACACCGTGGCCGCAACCTCGCCGGCCGCGACGTAGTCACCCGCCCTCATGTCGAGTCGCACAATTGTGCCGTCCGGTAGAGCGTCGAGTAACGCGTCGACGTCGATCGAACGGACCCAGCCCGACCTGGTAACCGCCATCCTGGAGACCGAGTCGCCGTCGGGTGAGGGATCGGTGTCAGTCGCAAACACCTCTCGTTCGGGGAGCGATTCAAACGAATCCCTGGTCTCTTCGGCGAGGGTTCGGACGATGGTGTCGATCCGCATTTTGCGCATGATCCGGTCGATAAACGAAACGATGGCAATCATCGACGCCACCGCGAGCACAACGGCGATCGTGACCGAGACGTCGTGCGTCGTCCCGGTGTTCTCCTCCCCGCCTCTGACTGCGACCAGAACAAGGAGGGCATAGACGAACGTGCCGATGGTGAGGCCGATAGTGACCTGCTGGTACCGGTCGCGCAGAAAACCCTGGGTCACCCGCGGCGAGAACTGGCTGGTGGCCAGCTGGACGACAACTGCTGTCATCGAGAAGACGATTGCCGCCACGGTCACCGTTGCGGTGGCCACTGTGGAAAGGATGGCTCTCGCCGAGTCGACAGTGGTGGGAACGAGCCAGGGGAAGATCGAGTCTTCATCCCTGGCGAGGCCATCGAGAGCAATGGCGACACGAGACAGGGCGCCGAGGAAGACGATGATGCCGGCGGGGATCAGGAAGAAACTGTCTTTGATCCGGTCGAACCACGAGATCAGCATCGGCTCACCCGCCCCCGGTGGTCGCAAGACGGCCGAAAGATAGAGCGCGGGCCGGGAGAATCATCCGTCATCATTTTGGTCGTTCCACTCCGGATCGCTTTCCCATTCCTCATTTCGCTCCGCCACCCTCTCCAATGCCTTGGCCGCTTCTTCACGGGTGGGAAACGGGCCGATCCGGGTGGTGATCCGACAACCCAGTTTCGGCTCAACCGTTTCGTGCTCGATGCAGTAGTACCACTCTTCATCCATATAGGGATGTTGCCACATCGAGCATTCGGTTGATCCGAGGGAGGTTTGGACCGACAATGTGAATGATGCGACCTCTTTCGCTTTCCGGGTCGAAGGCAACGCTGGGTCGGGGGATCCGCCTCATCCCGATCCTCCTCCTGGTGGCCGGTTGCTCTCCGCCCAACCCGCCGGCAGGGGCAATTGATCTGAAGGTGGAGGATGGCGTGGTGTTCGCGGTCGTCTCCCAGAGCGACGGGGTGGAAATTCACAGCTCGAAGGACGGTGGCGCGACCTGGACCATCGAGGTGACCACGACTCAATACGAAGAATTGGCAACTCGGCCAGTATTTGAGCGCAGCGAGAGCGTGTGTCTCGAAGAATTGTGCTTCCGTACCGAAGCAGGGGATACCCCGGTGTGGGAGTCGTCAGGAGCCGGCGAGGTTCCCTCCTGGTCGTTTCCCGCCGGACGTCTCGAATTCCTGGAGCGCTTCACCCTGGACAGTGTCTACGGGGCATACTCAGCGGCTCCGAGGGACATCGTCGCCGACGGCGAGGTGGTTCTGGTGGCGATGGGAAACGATGGGATCCTGCGGCGTGGCCCCGATGGCCAATGGACCCGTGGCGTCCTGGGTGACCCCAAGCCGTTCGCGATGTGGGGCCACAACATCGAGAATGAGCGTAAGTTCGCTTTCTATCTTGTTGTGGCCATCGCAGCTTGGGCCACGCTAGCGACGGCGCAACGCGTCTACCGATTCTCGACATCAACGGGCGGGAGGCCTCCAACCTTCGGGCCCTGGCTCGTGCTCGGTTGGGTGAGCCTGCTGGTAGCCACGGTAATTTCCTATGTCCTCCTCTTGTTCGGACCAGGGTCTTGGGGAGCAACATTCGGGCTATTCATCCCGGGCGCCATGGCTCTCATCGTCACCTGGGACACCATGACACCGTTCCTGGACTCATCGCCGAGGCGTTCACTTCGGGTCCTCCGCTGGGGTCCTGTCGGTCTCGGGCTCGTGTGCTATCTGGCGTTCCTGGCGTGGAGCGGCGGAATCATCAGTCACCACGAGGTCGCCACTGGAGTAGCCATCGTCCTGGTCGGGGCAGGCCTGATCAGCCTGATGCTGGCGCAGGCCTCCTTGAGGGTGGCGGAAGCTTCCCCAAGGGTGACGGAAGCTGATGTCGACCCGATGTCGGTAGCCGCCGCCCCCGTTGCCGAGGAAGTGGCCGGGCCTGGATCTCAGACATCCCCTTCCGGCCTCACTGCAATGGTTTCGCTCTCACTCGCGGTTATCTCCCTCGGGTTCTGGGCGGTCGCCCGCTTCGTTGACCGGGCCGACCGTTTCGTGTTGTACGGGCTATGCGCTGCGGTGCTTACGCTGGCCGGTGTCCTTTATGTGGTCGCGCGCCGGTCGGGGCGCCCGAGTCCGTCGGGCTCTGCGACGGCGGGTGCGCTCGCTTCACTCGTAGGCGGCCCTGCAGTTGGGACGATGTTCGCTCTGCAACCGCATCATCCGCGCACGACGATGCCGCGGATCACTGCCTACTTTCTGTACATAGCGATGGCGAGCGTTGTGGTTTCGGCGGTAGGCGGGTACTCCTTCGCGGCAGCCCTCATCCTGAGCCCATTCACGGTGCCGTTGGCCGACCACTGGTCACGACGAGAGCAGAAGATAGGGCTGTTCGGCGAATTCGAGCGATAGGCACCGCAGGCCCGGGTCGGTGAAGGTTTGGGTCGGTCCTACACTCACCCCGATGGCAACAGCGCTGCGGATAACCAGGCCGGGGGATGTGCTCCCCGAAGCAGAGGTAGCTGCGCTGCAGCCTGTTATCGACGATATCAACAGGCTGAAGGTGGAGCGGAACGCCATCGTCGCAGCCCACAACTACATGACCCCCGACATCTTTCACCTTGCTGCCGATGTCACCGGTGACTCACTGAAGCTTGCCTATCTGGCTCGGGAGACAGATGCCGAGGTGATAGTTCTCGCCGGGGTCCACTTCATGGCTGAGACGGCAAAGATCATCGCACCGGAGAAGACCGTCCTCATCCCCGACCTCCAGGCCGGATGCTCGCTGGCCGACGGGATCACTGGCGAAGACGTCCGCAAGCTGAAGGAGCAGTACCCAGGAGTGCCCGTTGTCACCTATGTGAACACCTCTGCTGAGGTGAAGGCCGAATCTGATATCACCTGCACCTCCTCGAATGCGGTGGCGGTCGTGGAGTCCCTCGGCGTCGACCGTGTGATCTTCACCCCGGACCAGTTCCTCGGGATGTGGGTGGCCACGCAAACCGATGTCGAGGTCATTCTCTGGGAAGGATCCTGCATGGTTCACGAACGGTTCACTGGTGAAGAAGTCGCCATGCATCGTGAGGCTTACGGTGACGGTATTCAGGTGATCGCCCATCCCGAATGCCCACCCGATGTTCTGGCGGAAGCTGATTACGTCGGATCGACTCACGGCATGATCGAGTGGGTGAAGACCAACCGGCCGGAGCGGGTGATGATGATCACGGAGTGCTCGATGGCCGACAATGTCTCGCTGGAAACACCCGAGACCGAGTATGTCCGACCGTGCAACCTGTGTCCACACATGAAGAGGATCACACTCGAGAACATCCGCACTTCGCTGGCCACCATGACCCACCAGGTCGAAATCGACCCTTCGGTAGCCGGACGCGCCCGGGCGGCCGTCGAGAGGATGCTCGAGGTCGGCCGTCAGGACTGACGGCTTTTCGATGATGGATATCACCCGCCTCGATGCACCCCTGGTTGTCGGGGCCGGCGTAGCCGGGTTGACCGTGGCGCTGGGCCTGGATAAGGCATACGTGGTCAACGCACCGGAGATGGGGTCGACGTGGTGGGCCCAGGGAGGGATTGCCGCTGCTCTCGCCTCCGACGATTCCCCCGGCCAACATGCCACTGACACCATGGCTGTAAGCGGAGGACTGGCCGTCCAAGCCGCCGTCGACGCTCTGACGGCCGGGGGACCGGAGGCCATCGAGAGGTTGCTCGCATTGGGGGCGGAGTTCGACCGTGACGCAGATGGGGAGATTCACCTCGGGCGAGAGGGCGGTCACCAGACCCGCCGGGTGGTCCACGCCGACGGCGACGCCACCGGCGCCGAGATTATGCGCGCCTTGAATGCGGCGGTGGAATCGGCGGATCGGGTCTCGACAGTGGTGGCGAGGGTTGTCGACCTGGTGGAGGCCGGTGGCCGGATCGCCGGAGTCGTGGTGGCCGACGGGGCCAACCGCTCGGTGCTTCTCGCTCCCGCAGTCGTTCTCGCCACCGGGGGAGCGGGACGCCTCTTTGCGCGGACCACCAACCCCGTCGGTGTAACCGGCGATGGGATTGCCATGGCCGCCCGGGCCGGGGCACGGCTCGCCGACCTCGAATTCGTCCAGTTCCACCCCACAGCCCTCCTCGCCGGCAAGGATCCGTTGCCCCTTCTCACTGAGGCGTTGCGTGGCGAAGGCGCCAGGCTCGTCGATGCCCACGGTCGCCGCTTCATGGACCAATACCATCCGATGGCCGAGCTCGCTCCCCGGGACATCGTGGCGAGGGCGATCTTCTGGCAATACGACAAGGGCCTGGGCGGCGCCTACCTCGACTGCACTGCGATCCACGATTTCTCCGAGCGGTTCCCGACGGTGTTCGCCCATGCCCATTCGGTGGGTCTCGACCCGACAACCGACCGCTTGCCGGTTTCCCCTGCGGCCCACTACTACATGGGAGGGATCGACACCGATCTCAACGGGAGGACGTCGGTTTCCGGCCTCTGGGCTGTGGGTGAGTGTTCCTCGAGCGGGGTCCACGGCGCCAATCGCCTCGCATCGAACTCCCTGCTGGAAGGGCTGGTTTTCGGGTTGCGGGTGGCGACCGATGTCGGAAGCCACCTGGTGGAGGTCGAAGGCCAGCCGAGGGCTCCCGAAGAAGCTCTCGACCTCCCGCTGGTGGCCGGGCCGGCCCTCGATGATCTGCGACAACTGATGTGGGACCGGGTGGGCCTCGTCAGGATCGGGTCGGGACTGTGGGATGCCAGAAATGGGCTGATGGAACTCGAGCCCATCCTCCGACGGACGATTGCGGGGAGAGTCGCCGTTGATCTGTCCTTGATGATCGTCCTCGCCGCCCTGCGCCGGAGTGAGTCGCGGGGCGGACATTATCGGGCTGACTATCCCGAGTCCGACCCGCTGCAAGCACATCGGACCCTGGTCGATCCGACCCGGGCGAATACGGTTCCTCTTACATGATCACCGAGGAGATGTACGCCGACATCGTGGCCCTGGCATTGAAGGAGGACCTCGGCTCCGCAGGTGACATCACCACCAACTCCACCATCGCTCCGGATGCCACGACCTCCGCAGAATTCCGCACGCGCCGCCAGGGAGTGATCGCCGGCCTCGAGGTCGCCGCCTACGTCTTCAGGACCTTCGATCCGGCGCTCGGGTTCGCCTCGAAGGTCAGCGACGGAGACCGGGTGGAAGGGGGGCGGGTCCTGGCAGTCGTGGAGGGGAATACCCGGTCCATTCTCTCCTCGGAGCGGACTGCCCTGAACTTCCTTGCGCGCATGTCGGGAGTGGCAACACAGACCGCTCTCTTGGTGGATGCCGTCGAAGGGACGGCTGCCAGGATTTCCGACACCCGTAAGACGATGCCCGGGTTCCGGGTGCTGGACAAGTACGCAGTCCGAATGGGAGGGGGGTCGAACCACCGATTCGGGCTCCACGACGCGGTCCTGATC
>JBBDMR010000010.1:0-8082 GCA_040878225.1 Acidimicrobiia bacterium | reverse complement strand
CGGTCTACAAGGGGGTCGAAATCGCTGACGTCGCCGGAATCACCTGGGAGAGCGAGGGGCCTGGAGCCCGTTGAACAATGCATGTCACCCATCTTGACTACCAGGCATCACCATTCGCTGCGTTCTCGGCCCCGCCATTCCGGCCGAGGAGTGGCGAAACCTCTGCCTTGCGAGCTGTGCGCGCCTGCTCCGCCAATCTAGGCAACGGCATTATCCAACAGACTCCTAGCTAGCTGCCTTCTTGGTGGCTTCGACCGACGCCTTGAGGGCTTCGAGGAGATCGACGACCTTGGTGGGCTCGGGGGAGGAGTCGACGGCAATTATCTCTTCGCCGGCGACCTTCTTCGCGGCAAGCTCTTCGATCTGCTCCCGTGACTTGTCGACGTAGGCTTCGCTCTCGAAGGGTCGGGTGAGGTTGTCGATCAGCGATGCCGCCATCTCGACTTCTTCCTTACGGATCTCGATGTCGGCGTCGAGCTCTTCGAACTCGGCGGCGCGTATCTCGTCGGGCCAGTACATGGTCTCCATGACGATCACGCCGTCTTTGGACCGGAGAGTGGCCAGCTGCTGCTTCTCACGGATCGACACTTTGGCGATGCCGATGCGTCCCTTCTCGGTGAGGGCCTGCTCCAGGATCTGATAGGCCTTGATCCCGGTCTTCTCCGGGGCCAGGTAGTAGGTCTTCTTGAAGAGGATCGGGTCGATCTCGGATTCGTCGACGAACTGGACGACGTCGACCAGCTTGTTGCCGTCGGGGTTGACCCCCTCCAGCTCTTCGTCGGTGAACACGACATAGCGGCCTTTTTCGAATTCGTAGCCCTTGACGATGTCGTCCCATTCGACTTCTTTGCCGTCGCTCTCGGCAACGCGCTTGTACTTGATGGGGGAGTGGTCGTCCTTGCGGAGCTGTTTGAACTTGGGAGATTTCTCGTCGGTGGCGCTGTACAACCCGACCGGGATGGTGACCAGCCCGAAGTTGATGGCACCTTTCCAGATTGCTCTAGGCATGGTCATCATTCTAAAGCCACCCGGGGACAGAATGATCAGGAGCACCAGCGAAAAGGACCCGGCCGCCTCCCGGGACTCGGCGCCAGTCCGTTAATCCGACCCAAGACCCTTGATATGGTCGTCCGATGCGACGACACATTCTGCTGTTTTTCTCTCCATCGCCCTCATCGCCGCAGCCTGTGGCGGCGACTCCGAAGGGGGTAGCGGCAACGTCTCTTCGCCATGTGATCTTGCCGCCGCCGCGATGGTTCAATCGTTGTTCGGCGGCACCGTGGCTGAAGGGTCTGAAGGGGAGGCCCGCAACTGCAGCTTCTCAATCGAAGGCGGCACGGTGTCATCCGTCAGCATATTCTCGTTCGGACCAGCGTCCGGCTGGGAAGGGACCCGTGAAGGGTATGTGGAAAACCGTGGTGGCGTCACTGATCTATCCGGTATCGGGGACGGGGCATTTCATCCCAATGATTCGGGTCCGATCGAAGTCGTTGCTCAAGCCGGTGGCGAGATCGTCGCGATATCAGTGCTCAACGCATTCATCGAACCCCCGCCCGGGACACCCGGCCTGGTGTCGGAGTTGGCGCAAGCAATAGCCGACAACCTGGGCTGAGAGTCGGGCAAAGGCCTGGTGCTGCCGGCAGGATTCGAACCTGTGCACCCGGCTCCGGAGGCCGTCACCGCATTACCTCACCCATTCGCGACGAAAGCCAAGGTCAGAGGGCTGCGTCACGCTCTAAGGATTGCTCAGGCCGGTGCGTAAATCGCCAGAGATCCTTCGTTCTGCGAGATTTTTTAATGTCTGATTCGGGTCTCCTTCAACATTCAACCTCAAGGTCCGGACCTAAGGAGGATCACTGGTCAGTGGTGTGCCAAAGATCCGACGCTCCTGAGCCGGTGTTGGCGTTCGATAACCAATCTCCCGCTGACGATGTGTCAAGAACTGTGTGTCGGGTGTCGATACCTGCGACATATGACTACTTCCCTCGAGCGACCCCGACTCGGGGGAAAGCGGCGCTTCCGTGTCAGGCGAGCCATAGTCCTGGTCTCGGCAGCAGGCACCTTCGCAGCCGGCGCTGGTCTACTCTTCTCGGGTCAGTACGACAGGCAACCGAATGCAATGATGTTCGGAGTACTCGTTTTTGCGGTCGCTGGCTGGTGCCTCTGGCAATTGTGGACCGATCATCTTCAACCGGTGGTAACGATGGCGGTCGTTGCAGCCTCGATCGGTGTCATGGGACTCTTCACCGATCCCGGTTTCCAACTGGCGGTATCGTCGATCTTGATTCTCTACGCCGGTGTGGGTGCAGTGTTGATTCCCGACACCCGGCGCTTCTGGGCTTTCACGCTGTTTGTCGGTGCCGCTGGTGGCTATACCTTCATTGCCCACCGACTCGGCTTGGGTCTCACAAATGAGGATGATGCGGCTTTCAGCCACTTCATCGTCCTAGGCATCGTCTTCTGGACCGCGGCAGGGATATTCCGCACAGTCCGCGATGAGATAGTCACCCAACAACAAATCCATCAGTCGAAAGACAGGTTCCTTGCGCGTGTCGGGCACGAACTGCGTACCCTCCTCACTGCCGTAGTGGGATACGCCGATTTGATCCTTGAAGACGAGACCACACCCGACAAGATACGAGAATGGGTCGATGTGATAGCCCATGAGTCGGACGAAATGTCTGCCATTATCGATGGCTTCACCGTTGTTGCGAGAGCGACAGACCAACTGCTCACCCTCAAGCCCACTACTTTCCTGATCGTGCCCGAGATTCACAAGATGCTCTCCAGAATTCACGCCCGTGACATCAACCCAAGGGTCACGGGATCGGCTGACATCTACGTCCATGCGGACCGTGATCGGCTCAGCCAGGTCCTTAGGGTTCTGACGACCAACGCTCTCGAACATGCCAGGGAGACTGTCCATGTGGCCGTCGGCAGTGATGCGGACACGACCTGGATAGACGTAATAGACGATGGACCAGGACTGTCGCAGGGCAACAAGTACATATTTGAGGCCTCATGGGAACCGCAATCAGAACTTGGTCAGCCAGAACACCTCGGTCGGGGTCTCTTTGTGGCACTCGTACTGACCCATGCCATGAATTTCGATCTCAGCTACTCCCGACGAGAGGATCGCACTGTGTTTCGACTTCTAACCCCACCAGGTCTGGTGCCCGTTCAGGCTCGGTGACCGACTCGAGAATCTCGAGACAAGTCGAGGTTGTAACGACCGGGTAGGATCGCCCCGGGTCCTCATCTCCCTTAACAGCCGTAAGACTGACCTTCAGCTCCTGATCCCCCTTTCTTCACCTGACGAATGGAGGAGTGGTCAGTCTTCTCTCAGACAGAGAATTGCCCCTAGGTCAGAGGGGTGGCGTGCCCCCTGCAGTGTGCCCCCGGCAGGATTCGAACCTGTGCACCCGGCTCCGGAGGCCGTCACCACATTACCGTACCCATTCGCGACGAAAGCCCAGGTCAGAGGCCTGCGTACGCGCTCTAAGGATAGGTAAAGCCGGTTGCGTAAATGCGCAGAGATCTTCATTCTGCGAGATTTTTAATGTCTGAGCATCCACCTTCAACCCTCGACCCCACAGGCGGTGGAGAGGCCCTTCATCGCCATCGCCGTGCTAGCGATCATCACCACCACTCTGGCCGCCTCCAGTGGCCACAAGAGCAGAGTGTTCGGAGCCTGTCAGCTGTCGCTCAGCAACCGCACTAACTCGTCGTGGAGCAGGCGGTCGTCTTCAGGTTCGAGGCCGTCGAGTACTTCTTGGAGGGTTACGACCGACTGCCGGATCTCGTGGGTATTGACGCGAGTGAGGAAGAGACGTGAGTAATCAGCAATATCCGGATCCTGGCATTCGGACCTGATTGAATCGCCTCCCTCACGGTGGATGGCACCGTCCACCCCGCCGCCCCCTATTAGTGAGGTATTGGCCGCGTTGACCAGCGCATCGACCTCAATCTTGGTGATGTCACCCATTTGAGCCTGCAGCGAGGTCCCCTGACCAGTCTTGTCCTCGGTCATGAGATCCTGACGTAACCGAACTAAAACGGAGGTACCGATGGATAGGCGCGAGGACCGGTTATGAGGGAGCAGTCCGAGGGAGCGGAGAGTACTTCCACGACGACACCCAGTCCACGATGCCGAATCCAGGGGCTCACGAGGCGGCTTTTCTAATAGCTCCCGATCTCCAGCAAGCCATAGCGTGATCTGCACCGCTCCTTAAAACCTGATTTCAAGAGACACCTCGCAGAAAGCGGTCTCAACAGGATCATCTTTGGTGCCGATGAATGCGGCAGAATATGAGCACCGTGCGTTTCAAGGATTCTCTTGCCAACTGGGTCAATCGGTGGTTCTACCTCATAGTGCTTGGCCTTAATCTCGTGGTCGTCGGGATGGTGCGGATTCCATCAACGCACGACCTACGTTCCGACCTACTGGTCACAGGTCTTTGGGCGTTGCTGGTGTCCTGGTTTGTCCTGCTGGCCTTTCAGATCTGGCATGCGATTCGTGGGTGGCGCAGGTCTGGCAGGGTTTCGCGCCGAAGTGAGCTCCGGAGGAACATGTTGTGGGCCGGTTCTGGAATGGTGCTAGGCCTAGTGGTCGGGTTCGCGCTCGAGCTACTCGTGCAGGATGCCCTTTGGCTGTGTGATGATTTCTTTACGGGCGGAGCCACGCATCCAGTTTGCGCACCTTGGGAGTCCGTCCGGTGGTGGCTCCCCTGGGTGGTTGGTGTTTTCGGAGCAACCACGGGATGGTTACACGCGTACAGCGGAATCAGCAGTGAGGGATTCGCCGGTTAAGAGTCCCTTCTGAAAGTTCACATCCTTCCCCGGTTCGTTCCAGCCGCTCCGATCGGATCGATTCGTTGTCGATCGAGGAGTGGGTAGCCGACCTCAAAGCACAAGGACGCTCAGCCTCACGGATCCGGCAGGCACACAACGTCCTCTCCCAGATTCTCAAAGGCTGCCGTCTGCGCGCGCTATCTCTCGGCCAACCCGGCGGAGGGATCGACCTGCAATGAGGTAGAAGGGATTGGTGCCACATGCACTGGCCGTCACTCGACGCAGCTGGAAAGACCTATCTGTACCTGCGGGTGGTCTCATCAGCGCAGTGCTCTTCTTGGCAGTCAGCGTCCTCATCGAGATCTTCAAGGATCGACCATCAACAATGCCTTCTGCCTAAAGCCATCGATAAGCCGGGTGCCAAACGGGTCGCTCTAAGGATTCTTGATAATGGGAAGGACATAAAGTCCTGGTCAGAGGCTTCTGTGCCCCCGGCAGGATTCGAACCTGCGCACCCGGCTCCGGAGGCCGGTGCTCTATCCCCTGAGCTACGGGGGCCCAAGGATCACGATTGTAGATGAGAGGGACCGGATATCTCCATCCGTGCTTTTGGGCTTTCGGGATGCATCCCTAGCATGCCGTGATGCGCGTAGGAATCGGGATTCTCGGTGGAGGCACGGTGGGCGGGAGCCTGGCCAACCAGTTGCTGCGCGATGCCGAAGCGATCAAGGCCAAGTCAGGTATCGACGCTGCCCTAGTGCTGGTTGGTGTCCGCGACCTCGACAAGACGCGCAACTTCCCCGCCGAATACGCCACCGACCGACTCGAAGATCTCGTCGATGACGAACGGGTCAGCCTCGTTGTCGAATTGATGGGCGGCATCGAACCGGCCCGGACCCTCCTCCTCAGAGCCCTGGATGCTGGAAAGCCGGTAGTTACCGCCAACAAGGAGCTAATGGCGCGGCATGGAGAAGAACTCATCGGCCGTGCCGCAGAACGCGGTGTCTCCCTGCTCTTCGAGGCCGCAGTCGGGGGAGCGATCCCGATCATCCGACCTCTTTCCGAGTCGCTGGCCGGGGAGCGGATCGACCGGGTGATGGGAATCGTCAACGGGACCACCAACTTCATCCTCACCGCGATGGAGGACGAAGGACGCGAATACGAAGACGTCCTCGCCGAAGCCCAATCCCTCGGGTTCGCCGAGGCCGACCCCACGGCCGACGTGGGCGGTCACGACTCGGCAGCCAAAGCGGCGATCCTGGCCGGTCTCGCTTTCGGTGTGTGGGTGGACGCCTCCCAGGTCTACACCGAAGGGATCGACAAGATCGATCGGGTCGACGTCGAGATGGCGAACTCCCTGGGCTACACGGTGAAGCTGCTGGCGATCGCCGACGGCGGGGAGAAGGGCCATGTCGCCAGAGTCCACCCCTGCCTTCTTCCGGTAACCCACCAACTGGCGTCGGTGCGCGGGGCATCCAACGGAATCTTCGTCGAAGGGCCGAATCTGGGACAGCTTCTCTTCTCCGGCCCCGGAGCCGGGGGACAGCCCACGGCTACCGCAGTCCTCGGCGATGTGATCACCGCATCCCGGGAGCTGCTCGGCGGGAGCCAGGTGACCCCGCGGATCAGGTATTCCGCAGGATCACCACGGAGTTTCGACGATGTCGAGAATCAGTGGTATGTCCGGCTGATCGTCGCCGACTTTCCGGGAGTGCTGGCCCAGGTCGCCGGCGCCTTCGGAGCGGCGGAGGTCTCGATCAAATCGGTGTGGCAGGAGGGCCGGGGCGGCACCGTAACCCTGGTGATCATCACGCACCCCGCCCCTGAGAAGGATCAGCATTCGGCGCTCGACAAGCTGAGGGCGCTGGAAAGCGTGAAGGAGATCGCTGCCGTGATCCGGGTCGTCGACTCTGAATGAAGTATCGATCGACGGCGGGTGACGCCTCGGGGCGCAGCTTCGAGGACGTCGTACTCGAGGGCGCTGCACCCGACGGGGGCCTGTACATTCCCGAGAGCATCCCCCGGTACGACCCCCCGGCGTCGGGCGTTCACAGCGAATACGTGACAGCAGCGCTGGAGGCGTTCGGCGCCACCGACGTAGACGAGCTGGTGGCGGACGCGTTCTCCCGCTTCAACCATCCCGAGGTGGCACCACTGGTCGTCGTCGGTGGGTACCAGGTACTCGAGCTGTTCTGGGGGCCAACCCTCTCCTTCAAAGACCATGCCATGCAGGTGCTGGCACGGCTCTTCAACCGCTACCTGACCGAGCGGGGAGAGCGGCGGACCGTGCTGGTCGCTACCTCCGGCGACACCGGCTCGGCGGCGATCGAGGCGTTCCGGGGTCTCGACGCAGTGGAGATAGTCGTCATCTATCCGACGGGGATGGTCTCCGACTACCAACGCCGGCAGATGACGACCGTCGCCGACCCCAATGTCACCGTCCTCTCGGTTGCAGGGACGTTCGACGACTGCCAGCGAATGATCAAGGAAGCCTTCCGCAGCCGAGCAGGCCTCGCCTCGGCGAACTCGATCAACTGGGGTCGGCTCGCATCCCAGGTCGGGTACTACCTGTCCACCGCTGGGCGCAACGATGGCCCGTTCGAGGTGGTGGTGCCGACAGGCAACTTCGGCAATGCGTATTCGGCATGGATGGCGAAGGCGATGGGTGTTCCGATCGAACAGATCGTGATCGCTACCAACGCCAACAAGGTCCTATTCGATCTCTACGAAAGTGGCGAGGTAGTGACACACGAGGCTGTCGCCACTCTTGCCCCGGCGATGGACATCCAGGTCCCCTCCAATCTCGAGCGATACCTCAGCGACCACGATCCCGGCGCCTTCTCACGTGACTTCCGGGCAGGCTGGGCCGATGACAGGACCATCCTGGAGACGATCGCCCGTGTCTATGAGACCCACGGGACGTTGATCGACCCCCACACCGCGGCGGCTTGGGCCGTGGCCGACACTCTCGACGCACCCACGGTACCGAGGGTCGTGGTGTCGACTGCTCATCCTGCCAAGTTCGCGGCCACCATCGAGAAGGCCACGGGGATCGTCCCCGAGGTCCCGGAGTGGGGGACCATCGACCCCAACCTCCCGGAACGAACTGTCGAGATTGCCCCCGAGCTAGAAGCGCTGGAGCAGCACCTCTAGGTTCCCGCTTGCGCTTGTAACTCTCCCTCCGCAAGCGGAGGGAGTACCTCCGACCGGTAGGTCGGAGGGGAGGGTGGGGCGCGCCCACCAACGCTGCTCGAATTTTCATTCCGCGGGCCGCGACCGCTCTCAACTTGG
>JBBDMR010000009.1:0-8082 GCA_040878225.1 Acidimicrobiia bacterium | reverse complement strand
CTATCCGTGAGGGTGGTCGGACTGTGGGCGCCGGCAGAGTCACAAAGATCAACAAGTAGGGATCAGTAAATGAGCGACTCCCAGAAGATCCGCATCCGACTCAAGGCTTACGACCACAACGTGGTCGATGAGTCTTCGAAGAAGATCACCGAGACCGTGGTGCGGACCCAGGCGACGATCAAAGGCCCGATCCCGCTGCCAACCGAGATTCACCGGTACTGCGTGATCCGGGGCCCGCACGTCGACAAGGATTCCAGGGAGCACTTCGAGATGCGGATCCACAAGCGCCTGATCGACATCCTCGATCCGACCCCGAAGACGGTCGACTCGCTGATGCGTCTCGAGTTGCCGGCAGGTGTAGAGGTAGAAATCAAGCTATGAACACGAGGTTTATAGAGAAACGCGTCAACCCGCCTTGGGCGGGGGGTGCAGGGGGGTCGTCCCCCCGCACAGTGGAGCTGAGGTAGAAATCAAGCTATGAACACGATCATTGGACAGAAGCTGGGCATGACCCAGGTCTTCGATGAGGAGGCGCGGGCAGTGCCCGTGACCGTCATCAAGGCCGGGCCCTGTCACGTCGTCCAGTTGAAGACGATGGCGGTCGACGGTTACAACGCCGTACAGATCTCCTTTGGTGACGTCAAGGCTTCGAATGTGAACAAGCCCGATGCCGGTCACTTCGCCAAAGCCGGTGTCGCTCCTGCTCGGACGCTCATCGAGGTCCGGGTCGACGACCCCAGCGAGTATCAACTGGGACAAGAATTCAAGATTGCCGACGTCTTCACCGCCGGGGCGCGGGCCGACGTGTCCGGTGTCTCCAAAGGCAAGGGTTTCGCCGGCGTGATGAAGCGTCACAACTTTTCCGGCCAGGGGGCATCCCACGGTACGCACAAGAAGCACCGCGCTCCTGGCTCGATTGGTGCCTGTGCCACACCGGCCCGTGTCTTCAAGGGGATGAAGATGGCAGGGCGCATGGGTGGCGAGCAGGTAACGACCCTCAACCTCAATGTCGTCGGGGTCGACGCCGAGAACGACCTCCTGCTGCTGGAAGGATCGGTTCCCGGTCCCAAAGGCTCGGTAGTGCTCGTAAGAGAGGCGGTGAAGGCTCGTGGCTGACATAAAAGCGAAGCTCTTCGCATCCGACGGCTCGGCCAAGGGCGACATCGGCCTCGACGCCGACATCTTCGGCATCGAGCCGAATCTCGCAGTTCTCCACCAGGTGGTCACCGCACAGCTGGCAGCTCGCCGACGCGGGTCCGCGTCGACCAAGACCCGTGCCGAAGTGCGCGGTGGTGGTCGCAAGCCATGGCGCCAGAAGGGCCTGGGCCGCGCCCGTCAGGGTTCGATCCGCGCTCCGCACTGGGTCGGCGGTGGCGTCGCCCATGGGCCGAAGCCTCGTGATTACACGCAACGGACTCCGAAGAAAATGAAGAAGCTCGCGCTGCGCAGCGCCCTGTCGGCCCGCGCTTCCGAAGATGCCGTGCTCGTTGTCGAGGACCTCGACTGGGCCGCTCCCAAGACCAAACAGGCTGTGGGCCTCCTCGGGGCGATGGGTGCAAGCGGGAAGACATTGCTGGTGATCAGTTCGATCGACAGCACTGCCGGCCGCTCCTTCCGCAACCTTCCCGAAGTCAGGCTCGCTGAGCCGGGCCAGATCACTCCCTATGACGTTCTCTGGTCCGACCAGGTGGTGTTCACCTCGCACACGGTCGGTTCCGTGGGCAAGGCCAGCAGCTATGAGGTATCGGAAGAGGACTTTGTCAAAGATGAGGCGTCTTCCTCCGGAAAAGGCTCTGACGAGGCCGCTTCCGCCGGAAGCTCTGACGAGGGGGGTGAGTCCTGATGAAGGATCCACGCGACGTCGTTCGCTATCCGGTTGTGTCGGAGAAGTCCTACGACCTCATCGAGCACCACAACACCTACACATTCGAGGTGGATCCGCGTTCCAACAAGAGCGAGATCCGCGACGCCGTCGAGACCATCTTCGGGGTCAGAGTCGTTCGTGTGAACACAATGAATCGGAAGGGCAAGCGCAAGCGCCAGGGATACACCTTTGGCAAGCGCAAGGACACCAAGCGTGCCCTGGTGACCCTCGCCGATGGCAATTCAATCGATTTGTTCGGAGTCTGAGATGGCGATAAAGAAGCGCAAGCCGACTTCTCCGGGCCGCCGGTTCCAGACGGTCTCGGACTTTGCCGAGATCACAACCGGCAACGAGCCCGAGAAGTCGCTGATAGCGAAAAAGGGAAGCTCCGGTGGACGCAACTCCTACGGGCGCATCACCTCGCGCCACCGTGGAGGCGGCCACAAGCAGCGGTATCGCCTCGTCGACTTCCGCCGCGACAAGGATGGCATTCCGGCGCGTGTCGCCACGGTCGAATACGACCCCAACCGCAACGCCCGAATTGCCCTGCTCAACTATGCAGACGGCGAGAAGCGTTACATCCTCGCTCCGGTCGGACTGAAAGTGGATGATCGGCTCGAGTCGGGTTCGCGCGCCGAAATTCGGCCCGGCAACGCCCTTCCTCTGCGTAACATTCCCTCAGGTACGGTCGTCCACGCCATCGAGATGCGCCCGGGCGGCGGCGCCAAATTGGGCCGGTCGGCAGGCTCTGCCGTGCAGCTGATGTCCAAAGAGGGCAACGTCGCCCTGATCCGCCTCCCCTCCGGTGAGATGAGGCAGGTGCCGCTCGACTGTCGGGCCACGGTCGGCCAGGTGGGAAACACCGAAGCCGAGCTGATCAAGCTGGGCAAGGCCGGCAGGAACCGCTGGAAAGGGGTCCGCCCGCAGACCAGAGGTGTCGCCATGAACCCGATCGACCACCCTCTCGGTGGTGGTGAGGGCAAGTCTTCCGGTGGCCGCCATCCTTCGAGCCCATGGGGCAAGAAGGAAGGGCGCACCCGCAGCAAGAAGAAAGCTTCCAACAAGTACATCGTGCGCCGTCGCACCAAGAAGGGCAGACGCTGATGAATATCAAATCTCGAGCGAAGAAAGGCAGGCGCTAATGGCCAGAAGCCTGAAGAAGGGCCCTTTCGTCGACGACCATCTGTCAAACAAAGTCGACGAACTCAACAAAACGGGGGGCAAGCGCGTCATCAGGACCTGGTCGCGCCGCTCCACCATCATCCCGGAGATGATCGGGCACACGATTGCCGTCCACGACGGGCGCAAGCATGTGCCGGTCTACATCACCGAGTCGATGGTCGGCCACAAGCTGGGTGAATTCGCGCCCACACGGACTTTCCGCGGCCATGCGGAGAAGGCGGCGAAACGATCATGAAAGTCAAAGCCCACGCCCGCTACATCAGGGAGTCACCGTACAAAGTGCGCCGTGTCCTCGACCTGGTGCGCGGACTCCCCGTGGAAGAGGCAGAACATGTCCTCCGCCTCACCCCGCGTGGTGCCACCCATACCGTGGCCAAGGTGTTGCGCTCGGCTGTCGCTAACGCCGAGCACAACCACGCAATCGACGCATCGGAACTGTTCGTTGCCGAGGCTTACGCCAACGAAGGGCCAACGCTCAAGCGGTACCGCCCCCGCGCCCGCGGCCGCGCCACTCAGATCAAGAAGCGGATGAGCCATATCACAATTGTCGTTGCCGACCGGGAAGAGGAGGCCAGCTAATGGGCCAGAAAGTACATCCATACTCGTTCCGCCTCGGGATAACCACCGACTGGAAGTCGAAATGGTTCTCGAAGAAGGATTATGTCGAGTTCGTCAACCAGGACTGGCAGATCCGCGACTTCTTGCGCAACGACCTCGTTCGCGGTGCGGTGTCCCGGATCGACATCGAGCGGACCCGAGATCGCCTCATCGTCGACATCCACACCGCCCGCCCGGGTGTGGTCATCGGCCGCAAGGGCTCGGAGGCAGAGCGCCTTCGCGCCGAGCTGGAGAAGATGGCTAACCGCCGGGTCAAGCTCAATATCAACGAGGTGAAGGACCCGGATCTCGATGCGGCATTGCTCGCTAGGGGAATCGCCGACCAGCTCGAAAACCGAATTGCTTTCCGCCGCGCCATGAAGCGCGCCGTGCAGTCCGCTCTCAAAGCCGGAGCTGAAGGCGTCAGAGTCGAGTGCAAGGGGCGTCTCGGTGGCGCCGACATGGGCCGCCGCGAGTGGTACCGCGAAGGACGCGTGCCGCTGCACACCCTGCGCGCCGACATCGACTACGGCACAGCTACAGCCCGCACCACGGTCGGAGCGATCGGAGTCAAAGTCTGGGTCTACCGGGGTGAGGTCGTCATCAGCGGCATCCCCTCTGGTGACAAGATCGCCGCCGAGGCCGACCTCGCCGCGGGCGGGCCGCGGCGCACCCGCAAGAGCATCAAGTCCCGCGCTGAAGAGGCGGCAGGGGCAGGGGCCAAGCCCCGGCTCATCGAGGCGGGTGGAGGCAAGCGCCTTGTCGAGTCGACCGACCCCAAAGAGGCCGGCCGTCGTGTCATCGAGGCCGGAGGAGGGCGTCGCCCCACTCCCGCCGAGGCCAAGATCCAATACGAGAGCGAACGTGAAGACGCGGCTTCGGCTTCAGCCGAAGCCGTTGCAGAAGCTAAAGCTTCTGCTGCTCCCGGGGAAGCTGAAACTCCTGCCGCTATCGAGGACGAGACAACCGAAGAAGGGGTTTCGGCTGGTGCCGAATCCGTTGCTGAGACAGCAGCCGCAAAAGAAGAGATCGAAGTAGAGGCAACTGAAGAGGCAGCGACCGATACAGCAGAGATCCAAGAAGAAGAAACAACAGACGTCCAAGAGCGTGCCACGGAGACCGTTGCAGAAGTTGCAACTGAGTCCGCGGCTGAGACTGCGGATTCGGCTGACGCCGAACCCGCTGTCGATAACAGCTCCAAGGACGAAGAGGAGTAACCGTTCATGTTGATGCCCAAAAGGACAAAGCATCGCAAGATGCACCGGGGCCGCATGTCCGGCGTCGCCAAAGGTGGCACAAAGGTCAACTTCGGTGAGTTTGGTTTGCAGGCGCTCGAGGCGGGATGGATCACATCCCGACAGATCGAGTCGTCCCGTGTTGCCATATCTCGTGCCGTAAAGCGTGGCGGGAAGGTTTGGATAACGATCTTTCCCGACAAGCCGGTGACACAGAAGCCTGCTGAGACCCGTATGGGGTCCGGCAAGGGAAGCCCGGAGTTCTGGGTTGCTGTGGTCAAGCCGGGCCGTGTCATGTTTGAGCTTGCCGGTGTGCCCGAGGACCTTGCCCGCGAAGCGCTGCGCAAGGCTGGCCACAAGCTGCCGATCAAGACTCGCATCGTATCCAGGGAGGACCAATGAACCTCCCCGAGATCCGAGAGATGGACCGTGAGGAACTGATGGAGGCACTCGCTGAGGCCAAGGAGGAGCAGTTCAACCTGCGATTCCAGGTGGCTACCAACCAGCTCGACAACACCTCGCGGATCAAAGACGTAAAGAGAGACATCGCCCGCATCCTGACCGTGCTGCGCGAGCGTGAGCTAGCGGCGGCCGCATCCGTCGAGGAGAGTGCCCGATGACTGACAACGAAACAAGGAATCGTCGCAAGACGCGCGTGGGCGTTGTCGTCTCCGACTCCCGGGACAAGACCGTGACGGTCGAGGTCCCGACGCAGTCGTCGCACCCCCGCTACGACAAGGTGGTGCGAACCAGCACCAAGTTCCATGCCCATGACGAGACCAATGACGCCCACAACGGCGACACGGTCCGGATCATGGAGACCCGCCCGCTCTCGAAGCAGAAGCGCTGGCGTGTGGTGGAGATCCTGGAGCGTGCCAGATGATCCAGCAGGAATCGAGGGTCAAGGTGGCCGACAACAGTGGCGCCCGCGAAGTGCTCTGTATCCGGGTGCTCGGCGGGTCTTCCCGCCGGTACGCCGGGGTCGGTGACATCTTCGTCGGTGCCGTCAAAGAGGCGACGCCGGGTGGCTCCGTCAAGAAAGGCGAGGTCGTTCGCGCTGTTGTGGTGCGCACCCGCAAAGAATCCCGCCGTCCCGACGGGTCATACATCCGCTTCGATGAGAACGCCTGCGTGATCATCGACATCAACCAGCAGCCTCGCGGCACGAGGATCTTCGGGCCGGTGGCCCGTGAGCTCCGCGACCGCCGCTTCATGAGGATCGTCTCGCTGGCCCCGGAGGTGCTTTGAGATGAAATTCAAGAAAGGCGACACCGTGATGGTGATCTCCGGCAAGGACGCCGGGGTCGAGTCACACATCACCAAGGTGCTTCGCGACAAGAACAAAGTTCAGGTGGAAGGGGTCAATACCGCCAAGCGGCACACCCGTCCCACCGGCCAGACGATGCAGGGCGGGATCATCGACAAGGACATGCCCATCGACGCATCCAACGTGATGATCGTCTGCGAGAAGTGCGGTCCCACCCGGATCGGGCACAAGGTCAACGACGACGGTGAAAAAGTCCGCGTCTGCGTCAAGTGCGGAGGTGAGCTGTGAGCTCCCCGCGACTCAAGACCCGTTACAAAGAAGAAATCGCTGCGGAGCTGCAGAAGACTCTCGGCCTCGACAACCCGATGCAGACCCCGACCCTCGAGAAGATCGTGGTCAACATGGGAGTGGGCGATGCGATCAACGACCGCAAGGCGGTGACCTCTGCGGCCGATGAGCTCAGCCTCATTACCGGCCAGAAGGCCAAGCTGAATGCCGCCAGGAAGTCGATTGCCGGCTTCAAGCTCCGTGAAGGGCTCCACGTCGGAGCGTCCGTCACGTTGCGCGGGCCCCGCATGTGGGAGTTCTTCGACCGTTTGCTGGCTGTTGCCATTCCCCGAATCCGTGACTTCCGCGGGCTCAACCCGAAGTCGTTCGACGGCCGGGGCAACTACACATTTGGCGTGACCGAGCAGCTGATCTTCCCCGAGATCGACTTCGACTCTGTCACCAGCACCCGAGGGATGGACATAACCATCTGTACCACCGCAACGGACAACGAGCAGGCCAGGGCACTTTTGGAAGCCTTCGGATTCCCGTTCCGGAAGCAAACAGGGGAGTAGATGGTGCGCCTGCAAAATATTGAGGCGGTCTCTCCGGCCCTTTCCGGCCCCTGGCGGCGTCGAAGTGCTCACCGCAGCTCCCCGGCTGCGCCTGCGCCCCTTCTCCTTGCCAGCGACGAAAATGACTCGGAGACACCGCGCCCAGATTTCACAGACACACCATTAGAGGAGATTTGAATGGCTAAGAAATCATTGATCGCAAAAGCAAACCGCAAGCCAAAGTTCAAAGTGCGTGGATACAACCGCTGCAAGCGCTGCGGGCGCTCACGTGCATATCTCCGTGACTTCGGGATGTGCCGTATCTGCGTGCGTGAGCTGGCATCTGCAGGCGAGCTTCCCGGGGTGAGGAAAGCATCATGGTAATGGTGACCGACCCCATCTCCGACATGCTCACCCGGATCCGCAACGCGGTCGCGGTGGGCCACGAACGGGTGGCGATGCCTGCGTCCAAAGTGAAGATTGGGATCGCCCAGATCCTCGTCGACGAAGGGTTCATCGACCGTTTCGAACTGAGCGAAGTCGGCGCCCACAGCCAGCTCGAGTTGGTGCTCCGCTACGGCGAGAAGCGCCGCCCGGCAATCGAGGGGATCAAGAGAATCTCCAAACCGGGTCACCGTGTCTATCGCGGCGCCGGAGAGCTGCCCCGTGTCCAGGGTGGCATCGGTGTCGCCGTGGTCTCCACGAGCCAGGGCCTCCTTCCCGATCGCGAAGCACGTCGCCGCCGCCTCGGTGGCGAAGTCCTCTGCGAGGTGTGGTGATATGAGTCGAATAGGAAAAATGCCGATCGACCTCCCCTCAGGGGTTGAGGTGAAGATCGACGGCTCCTCGGTGACCGTTAAAGGCTCCAAGGGGGAGTTGTCGCGCACCTTCACCGACCGCGTCGGATTCGTCAACGAAGACGGCGTCGTCACTCTGACCCGGGACGGCGACACCCCGCAGGCGAAGGCACTGCACGGGCTGAGCCGCGCCCTGTTCTACAACATGGTGCAAGGTGTCTCCGAAGGCTTCTCCAAGGAGCTGGAGATCCAGGGAGTCGGCTACCGCGCCGCTCTCAAAGGCTCTGACGTGGAGTTGCAGGTCGGGTTCAGTCACTCG
>JBBDMR010000008.1:0-41353 GCA_040878225.1 Acidimicrobiia bacterium | reverse complement strand
TATATCTCGGCGCCTTCCGACATGCCCGCATCGACCAATTCGTTGATCTTGTCGAGTTGTGCCCTGCTGTTGATGGCCCCGACGTCTGTGTTCTTGTCGAGCGGGTCGCCGACCCGCAACGTCGACAGCCTCTTCTTCAGCTTGTCCACAAACCGGTCGTGGATGTTCTCCTGCACGAGAAGACGGGAGCCGGCACAGCACACATGGCCCTGATTGAAGAAGATCCCGTTGATTACACCTTCGATTGCCTGGTCGAGAGGGGCATCTTCGAAAATGATGTGGGCGCCCTTCCCACCCAGCTCGAGGGTGAGCCTCTTGTTTGTCCCCTGCAGCTGGGACTGAATCATCTTGCCAACTGCGGTGGAGCCGGTAAATGCCACCTTGTCGACGTCGTCGTGGGCAACAACAGCCGCGCCGGTCTCGCCTGCCCCGGTGACGACGTTGAGGACTCCGGGCGGAAGTCCGGCTTCGACCGCGATCTGGCCGAGCAGCAAGGCGGTAAGAGGTGTGGTTTCTGCCGGCTTGAGCACAACGGTGTTGCCGGCGGCGAGCGCGGGGGCCACCTTCCAGGCGAGCATCATCATCGGGAAGTTCCACGGGATCACCTGCCCGGCCACTCCGAGGGATTCCGGTCTGATCCCGGGGAATGCGTAGTCGAGCTTGTCGGCCCATCCGGCGTAGTAGAAGAAGTGGGCTGCAACAAGGGGGAGGTCGACGTCCCGGGCCTCCTTGATCGGTTTCCCTCCATCGATCGTCTCGAGCACTGCCAGCTCACGGGAACGCTCCTGGATCATCCGGGCAATTCTGAAGATGTGCTTGGCGCGCTCCGGGCCTGGCATCGGCCCCCAGACTTCTGTGTGCGCCTTGCGGGCGGCGACCACAGCTGCGTCGACGTCGGCCTCGCCGGCTTCGGCGACCTCGGCGATCGGTTCCTCGGTCGCCGGGTTGATCGTCTCGAAGTACCTACGCGTCTTGGGCTTGACGAACTCCCCATCGATGAACAGGCCATACCGCGATTCCAGATCGAGGATGTCGGTTGCTTCGGTGCTGGACGCGTATTCCCATTGCAGGGGTGCGGTTGATGGCTTCGTGATTTCTGCTGCCTCAGACATTGAGCCTCAGTCCTTCGTGAAGTAGTCGGATGACCAGTAGCGACCGGTCTTCAGCCACCGGATCTGCATGAGCACGTCATTGAGAAGTGACGAAGCCCCGAACCGGAACCATTCTGGTGTCATCCATTCGGTTCCGAGAGTCTCGTTGAGGACCACCAGGTATTTGATTGCGTCTTTCGACGTCCTGATACCGCCCGCAGGCTTCATCCCGACCATCACGCCGGTCGCCTCGTAGAAGTCCCTGATTGCCTCCAACATGATCAGAGTCACGGGGAGTGTCGCCGCCGGTTGGATTTTCCCGGTCGAGGTCTTGATGAAGTCTCCCCCGGCGGCCATCGCCAGCATCGAGGCACGGCGGACGTTGTCGAGATTGCCCAGCTCGCCCGTCTCGAGGATCACTTTCAGGTGGGCATCACCGCATGCGTCCTTCACCCGACGGATCTCATCGAAGACCTTGAAGTATTCCCCGGAAAGGAAGGCGCCACGGTCGATCACCATGTCGACCTCATCCGCACCCTCGGTGACTACCCGGGAGGTCTCCTCGACCTTCAGGTCGGTGTCGGCGAGGCCACTGGGAAAGTAGGTGGCGACGCTAGCCACTTTCACAGTGGTTCCTTCGGTGGCCTGCACTGCGTACTTGACCATGTTCGGGTACACGCAGACCGCGGCGGTTGATGGGATTCCCGCGTCGAGCGGGTCGGGGCGGATTGCCTTTGCCGACATCTGTGCAATTTTCCCCGCCGTGTCCTGGCCCTCGAGGGTCGTGAGGTCGATCATCCTGATGATCAGGTTGAGCGCTTCCATCTTGGACTCGCGCTTGATCGACCGGGTAGACAGAAACGCAACCCGCTCCTGCGCACCGACATCGTCAACGGAGGGAACGCTGCGCAAGAAGGTCCGAAGCGTGGGTGTTGTTATCCGGTCAGGCAGTATCGAGCTGCGCTGCGATGCAAGCGTCACCCGCTAATCCTATCGCCCCGGAGCAGTAGACCCCCGGTGGGCCTATTTCAGGCTGACGGGCCTCCGACGAGCTTGTGGCTGACGGTCTGGTCGATCGCCATGTTCATGACGAATCCGACGAGCTCACCGGTCTCCTCGTCCGGGAAGTTGATATCCATCCCGATAAGGCTCGACGAGGTGACGTCGAACTGACGGGTGATCCCGGCTTCGGGGTCGAAATACGTTGTCGACTGCGACCCACTCTCGTCGAATGACATCACAAAACGGAGGTTATCGATGAGAGAGGCGATCTCTTCCTGTTCCTCAGCTGAGGCATCTTCGGGGAGGAAACCGGAGAAGAGCCCGACGAAGAACGCACCCAGATCGAATTCGAAGGCGTCGACCACCACTTCGCTGTCCACTACCAGGACGTCGACTCCGTTGACGGTGTCTTCACCGGTGACAGTGCTCGTGACCGAGGTGGAAAAGGGCTCCGTCCCAAAACCCGGAGTATCAAAAGTGTCGGACCAGGTGTCGCCCACTGCAACCTGGTCGTCAGAGAAAGGGGGACCGAAGAACTGGCCTAGCTCCGCTCCGGGAATTGCTCCCGGACCCATTTCACCCAGCCCACCGAACAGATCGGCGAATGGGTCTTCGGCGGTGGGAGAATCTGGGACGACGTTTCCCTGCTCATCGACCACAACGGTCACCGACACCCGCTCGATCTCGGCGAACTCAGGTGCCTCGTCGGAGTCGATTGCCTCGCCATCGACCGTCCCCTTGGCGTTGACCTCGGTCAGGTCGCTGGTGATGGTGACCGAGTAGGTGTTGGGCTCCGGGCCATCTGCCACCTCGAATGTGAACGTCCCGGTGGCGGTCAACTGAACCGACGCTGAACCCGGGAGCTCTTCGTCTCCGAACGACGAGCCCTCGCCTTCGGACGACATCTCGATGTTCTGGTCAATGGCCACGTCGTAAACGTAGGTGTCTCCAGCCGAGAGGGAATAGGTGAGCAACATCTCCTCCGGGGCAGGGGGGCCCTGAGTGGTGGTAGTCGACTCACCGCCAGACCCGCCGGCAGTCGTGGTGGACTCCCCGGTCGAGCCACCGCAGGCCGCAAGTACAAGGGTCAGTGCGGCTATCAGCGCCGCGAGTTTGAAACGCATAGAGAGAGACTATCGGTGTTCCCGACCAATCTATTGAGGGCAATCTCACTATTTAGGGCAAGCTCGGGCAACGGTATAGCCTCAGCCGACTCATGAATCCATGGACCCCTCTCCTCCTCTCCACACTCGGCTGGGGCATCTCCAACGTCCTGAGCAAGGCAGTGCTCAACACCGGGCTCGACACCTTCAGGTTTCTTCCCATCCGCTACCTCATCGGGCTGGTCGCCCTGATCGCTTTTCTCGCCGCTACAGGCCGCCTGCACCGACCCGAATTGAAGGTATGGAAGGCAGGGGCGATCCTCGGTGTCCTCAACATGGCCGTCCCAACGATCCTGATGACCAAAGGCCTGGAGTACATTCCGGCAACCATGGGGAGCCTCCTCATCGCTTTGATCCCGATTGTGACCGTCATAGCAGCCCATTGGGCAGTGCCCGGGGAGAAGTTCCGGGCGAGGATCATTCCCGGTTTCCTGCTTTCGCTCTGCGGAGTCGGGCTGCTGGTTGGGGGAGGCGTAGATGTGGTCCCTTCGCCGGGCACCCTGCTTCTCGGGGTGGGCCTCACCTTTGCCGGGGTGATTCTCGCCGGAGTAGGCGGGGCGGTGTCGCGCCGTTTCTCGGTTCGGATATCACCGGCCCGACTCGTCCTCCCCCAATTCATCTTCGGTTTGCTCGCACTTCTGATAGGCCTGGCAATCGTTGGGGGCGGCAGGGCAAGCGCAATCGACGGAAACCTGTGGTGGCTGCTCCTTGCAAGCGGCGTCATCGGGACCGCCCTCCCCTTCGCCGCGTTTCTCTTCGCGGCCGAAGTCAACCCGGCCAGCAGACTGGCCGTAGTCGGCTACGCGGTCCCGGTCATCGGGACGATTGGCGCCCTGATCTTCCTGGGCGAGAGCTTCACAGGGTTGATGGTTGTCGGGGCCGTCCTGATCCTGGCCGGTGTGACTCTGTCCGAGCGCATGGCGGGCTACATCCCGACATCCGGAACCCGGTCCACGGCGTGACACTTCCAGGAACCGGACCGCAACTGGTTAGCCTCCGCCTCACATGAGCAGACGAATTCTCGTGGCAGTCGGCTGGCCGTACGCCAGCGGGCCGAGGCATCTCGGCCACCTCGCCGGTGCCTACCTGCCCGCCGACATCTTCGCCCGTTATCACCGGATCGCGGGGAACGACGTGTTGATGGTGTCAGGCAGCGACGTCCACGGCACCCCGATCACGGTACGTGCCGACGAAGAGGGTGTAGAGCCCCAGGTCATCGTGGACCGTTACCACGCCGAGTTTCTCGACAACTGGGAACGGCTCCGCATTTCGTGGGACCTGTACACCTCCACCGGTACCGAAAACCACGCGGCAGTCACCCAGGACATGTTTCTCCGTCTCCTCGAGAACGGCCTGCTCGAGAAGCAAACGACGAGCCAGCTGTACGACGACGAAGCCGGGAGATTCCTGCCCGACAGATACGTCGAGGGGACCTGCCCTCACTGTCAGTACTCCATGGCGCGAGGCGACCAGTGCGACAACTGCGGCCGGACTCTCGACGCAACAGACCTGGTCGACCCGCGCAGCAAGCTTTCCGGGAGCGAACCGGTGCTCCGTGACACCGAGCACTATTTCCTGATGCTTTCCAAACTCGCCGGCCCTCTGAAAGAGTGGCTGGAGGGGCGGAGCGGCTGGCGCAAGCACGTGAAGAATTGGGCGCTCGGGATGATCGAGGAGGGCCTTCCCGACCGTGCCATCACCAGGGATATCAGCTGGGGCGTCGAAGTTCCCGTCGACGACTTCGGACCGGGCAAACGTATCTACGTATGGTTCGACGCGGTCATCGGGTACCTGTCGGCCTCCAAAGAATGGGCCAGGAACCAGGGGACACCGGAGGCCTGGGAGCGATGGTGGACCGACCCCTCCGCCGAGTCGTACTACATCGTGGGCAAGGACAACATCCCTTTCCACACCGTCATCTGGCCGGCAATGCTGATGGGTTACGGGGGCCTCAACCTTCCCACCGACGTACCTGCCAACCACTTCGTCACGTTCGGAGACGAGAAGGCGTCTGCTAGCCGGGGCGTGGGGAGGTCTATCAGCTGGTACCTCGACCGCCTCGACACCGACGCGATTCGCTACGCGGTTGCCTCCGTGCTTCCGGAGCAGAATGACACCGATCTCAGCGACGGCGAGATCATCAGGCGGGTCAACGAGGAACTCGTCGCTACCTGGGGGAATCTTGTCAACCGCGTGTTGACTATGGCCTCGAGGTACTTCGATGGCAAGGTGCCTGACAAGGGTGATATCCAGACCGTCGATCGCGAACTGATCGAGGCAACTGACGCCGCTCTGGCGGAAACCGGAAGGCTGATGAACTCGGTCGAGTTGCGGGCCGCCCTGCGGGTCGCAATGCATGCCGCCACCGAGGTGAACGCATACCTCAACGCCCAGGAACCGTGGAGAGTGATCAACGACAATGCGGATCGGGCAGGAACAGCCTTATGGACGGCGGTGCAGGCGATCAGTGGGATCCGTGTGGCTCTCTCCCCGTACATCCCTGACGCGACCGAAGTGCTGGGAGCCACACTCGGGCTGTCTCCGACACCGGAGTCCTGGGCACGTCCCGATGTGCCTGGTGGGAGCCCGCTCGGAGAGATCTCGCCGTTGTTCACCAAACTCGAGCCGACCGTTCTCGACGACTGACCGTACGCGGAATCAGGGTCCGAATCGGGGTGAACCCCCATTCACACATGTCCGGCCAGGCCGTATCCTAAGGTTATGAAAAAGAAGCCCATCAAGAGCGCAACCAGGATCGCTGCGGGTGGTGGGTTGATCCTCATCGGCATTCCGATGCTGGTGTTACCCGGTCCGGGGCTATTGACGATTTTCGCCGGGATCACCGTTGTTTCCAGCGAGTTCGAATGGGCCGAGAGAGTTGTGAAGCGGGTCAAAGACAAGACCGCCCGCCTCCGGGGAGAGGACGAGCGGTCTCCTGACTCAACGGTCTCCGGGGATCAGACCGGGTAGACCCCCATCGACTTGGCCTTCTCGGTCTTCCAGAAGATCTCAGCGACTTCATCGATCAGGTCGACGAGTTTTTGCCCGTCAGCCGGATCGACTGACTTCTTCGCCTCACCGGCCTGGTGGATCGCCCGCCAGAAGAGGTCATCGAGGTCGGGGAACTCGTTCCGATGGTCAGCGGTGAAGAAGTCCGCCCAGAGGACCATCAGGTGATGTTTCGCCAGTTCGGCACGCTCCTCCTTCAAGAGGACGGCACGGGCCTTGAATACTTCGTCATCTGACTCCTGATACTTCTGGGCGATCTTCAACACCGACAAGGCCTCGATCTTGGCCTGTGCCGGGTCGTACACCCCGCAGTAGAGGTCGCAGTGAGCATGTGCAATTGTTACGTGTCGCAACTCGTCTCCTCAAATCATTTGCATCTGACCATACTCCTATCAGGTATATGGCGATGCAACGTTTCAATGTCAGGGAGGAATCGATGATTCCCACCCTCGTCCCCGGTGATGAATTCGTCACGACTTCTACCCGCATCGCGGAACGCGGAAACATCGTTGCCCTGCCCCATCCGCGTCGCCCCGATTTCTGGCTCGTCAAGCGTCTGACCGCCGTATCGGGAGACACGATCGTCACCGACATCGGCCTTTACACACTGTCAGGTGACGAAGCCTGGGTACTTTCCGACAATCTCGCGGCCGGGGCGGTCGACTCCAGGGCGTTCGGCCCGGTGGACCGGAACACTCTGCTTCCGATGATCACGGACCTCGATGAGGACACCTTTGCGCAGGGCGTCGAGCTTCTGATACGGGAGGATAAAGCCCTTGCCGACATCGTGGACAGATACGGATTCCCGGACTTCTGGCAACGCGACCCTGGCTTCGAGACTCTCGTGCTGCTGATTCTGGAGCAACAGGTGTCCCTTGAATCAGGAGCGGCAGTGCATAAGAGGCTGCGCGAGCTCGCCGGGCCGATCATCCCGGGCAACGTTGCAGCATTCGCCGAAAGCGACCTGAGAACCATCGGGCTCACCCGGCAGAAGGCCGGGTACGTAACTGGATTGGCCAGAGCGCTGGTCGGAGGGGACATCGACCTCGACAAGCTCGAGGCAATGGACTTTGCCGAAGCCTCTTCGATGCTCCAGGAAATCCGGGGTATCGGACGATGGACTGCCGAAGCCTATCTTCTATCGGCGGAACGCCTCCCCGATGTGTTCCCGGTGACCGACCGTGCGCTGCAAGTCGGTACCGGGGAGGTGCTCTCGATGAAGACCGTCCCGACGCCCGACGAATTGGAGATCCTGTCACGGCCATGGCGGCCGATCAGGTCGGTGGCGGCGCGCCTGATCTGGCATTCCTACCTCAGCCAGAGGAACAGGGTCGAGCCCTTCTGAAAAGCGAGTTCCGTGCACGGGCAGCGTTGATCGGCGTAGGCTTGGACCATGACCGAGTTCGTGGTCCAGATGGAGAACCGCCCGGGGCGTCTCGCCTCACTCACCGAGGCCCTCGCCGCCTTCGGGGTGAACATCGAGGCGCTGGCTGCGTACGGACACGACGGTGACAGCGCGGTCCGTCTCATCGTCGACGACGCGGCAACCACGCGCCGGGTGCTGGAAGAGGCTGACCTTGGTTTCGAAGAGAACCGTGTCCTGTCGGTTCAACTTCCACACCGCCCCGGCGAACTGGCCAACATGACCCGTCTTCTCGCCGACGCCGGGGTCAACATCGAGGCCATCTACATCCTCCGCTCGACGAGCGATGGCATCGAGTTCGCGTTGTCGGTAGACCAACCCGACACGGCCCTCCCCCACCTGGCGGTCACCGGCGGCATAACTGTCGGTTAAATCCAGCCGCCTATACCATCTCGGCAATGCGCAAACCCTTAGTCTTTCTCACCGCGCTCGGATTGTTCCTGTCAGCTTGCTCGGGACCCGAAGCGGAGGAAACCACAACAACTTCATCCACCCCATCGACCACTACGACCACTGAAGCGACTACTACCACCGCACCGACGACGACGGTCGACGGGCGCGCGACATCGCCTCTCAATGGCCTCCCTGTTGACGATCCGGAGACACTGGAACGCCGCGTCCTTGCTGTCAAGATCGACAACCACCCCAATGCCCGGCCCCAGTCTGGGATCAATCAAGCCGATGTGGTCATTGAAGTCCTCGTCGAAGGAGTCACCCGATTCCTCACACTCTGGCAACAGAGTGATTCCGACTACCTGGGCCCGATGCGATCCGGCCGTCCCACCGATGCCGGGCTGCTGCCCGCGTTCGGGGAGCCCACCTTCTCCATCTCCGGAGCACAGTCTTGGGTCCAGTCCCTGATGCGAAGCAAAGGCATCTATCTGACCGGGGAGGTCCGTCCGGCCACATTCCGGGTCGGGTGGAGATCAGCTCCGCACAACCTGTACGTCGACACCAACCTGCTCAGGGAATATGCCGATGAGCGCGCTCATCCCGATGACCCCCAGGAAGGCCCGATGTGGGAGTTCGGCGAGCTGCCCGCTGGCGGAACCGAAATCGACTCGGTCAGTTTCAACTTCGCCGGCAATACGGTCGTCTGGGAATGGGACCAGGCCGAAGGTCTCTGGCTGCGGAGCGCAAGTGGCAGTGAGTCCAACTATCGCGATGAAGACGGCACGCTCGGGCGAATCGGCCTGCCGGTCATGGTCGCAATCAACGCAGAGCAGTACACGGCGAGCCCGCCCGGAGGTGGTCGTGGCCTGCCGTCATCACGGGCTATCGGTTCGGGCACGGCATTTGTATTCGCCGACGGCCAGGTCATCGAAGGCACGTGGGAGCGAGAAACCGAATCCGACTGGTTCACCATCACCGACGCTTCCGGCGAGGTCGTCCCCATTCCGCCGGGCAAGATCTGGATATCGCTAATTCCCGGCAGCGGCGGTGTGACTCTCACACCAGCTGAGTAAGGCACGGTGCACGACTGGGTGGCCTGTAGCCCAATGACTGCCGGCGTTTCTCCGAGGAGCTACGCTCGCCCTATTTGACCGACAGACCACTAGTTTCTACACCGTGAGTTCGGAGAGCTACGAAATCGAGGCAGCTACGCGGAGGGCGCACGACCTCCAGGAGCGGTACAACATATTCACCTCGATCGACGACGCCGCTGCGAGGAATCCGGCGGACGGTCCACTCCGCGGCGTGCCGGTCGCACTCAAAGACCTGATCGATCACCAGGGCCGTATCACCACCTGCGGCTCGGCTTTCTACCGGGAGATTCCCACCAAATCGGCATCAGCAGTCTCGAGGCTCGAGTCTGCGGGGGCCACGATCATCGGGAGGACCGGCTTACACGAGTTCGCTTTCGGCTTCTCCTCGGAGAATCCCCACTTCGGTGCCGTGAGGAATCCCTGGGACCCGGCGACATCGACAGGTGGTTCATCGGGCGGATCGGCCGCCGCGGTCGCGGCCGGAATCGTTCCGTTGGCGGTAGGCACCGACACAGGTGGCTCGGTGCGGGTGCCGGCGGCACTCTGTGGTTGCTACGGCCTCAAGGTGACCTACGGCACCATCCCAATCGACGGGGTTTTCCCTCTTGTCCCCTCGATCGACACGGTTGGGCCCATCGCTGACTCTGCGGCGGGGATCAAGACGGCGTATCGCGCGATGTCGGGTGACAACGGTGAGAGTCCGGAGCTGAGATCGCTCCGGTTCGGGGTTCCCCAGCCCTGGTACGACGAAGCCCCGCTGGCGCCAGAGGTCGACGCGGCGTTTCGAAATGCTTTGGAAGCGTTGCGGTCGCTGGGCCACGAGGTCAACCCGATTCATCTTCCCGATGTGCTCCCCGACCGCCGAATCAACTTCGCCATTGCCCGGGAGGTCACAGCTGCCCACCACGCCTTCCGATCCCGGGGGCTGCCCTACGGCGACGATGTCGCCGCCCGCCTCGATGAAGCGGCAGCGGTGAGCGACGAACAATCCGACGAAGGGTTGCAGTGGCAGCAGATGATACGTTCCCGGTTCGCCGACGCCCTCGCCACGGTCGATCTCCTGATCACACCTACCGTTCCCCAAATGCGGAAGACGATTGGCGAGGACCTGATCGGTGGCGTTCACTATCGCAAAGTCCTGTCGTGGTTCACCTCCATCGTCAACCATGCACTGCTCCCCGCCATCGCCTTCCCGCTGGCCGGGACAGGCGCGCCGCCCGTGAGTGTCCAGGTGATCGGCCCCCCTGGCTCCGACCTCGTGCTCGTCGCCGTGGCTGCCTCGTGTGAGGAGACGGGTCTCGCTGGATTCATCCAGGCGCCGGTTTGAACGGCCTACAGCCGCAACAGAGTGCCGCCGATGGGTGTTGATATGAGTGCACGGCACAACCCATCTGAGGTGGCACCGGCCTGCTACCTCCAGCTTCAGCTATCCCACGGGACGGATAGACTGAGGTCAGCGAACAAGTGCGGGAGTACGGTCACAACACCTCGGAGAAACCAGAGATGGCTGTGCCGCGCCGCAACAATCGAACGACAAGAACCAACAAGGAAGTGACCCGTGGCCGACGAGATCGCCACAGAAAGCCCTTCATCTACCCCAACCGAGACTCTTGACAAAGTTGTAGTCCGCTTCGCCGGTGACTCCGGTGACGGCATGCAGGTTGCGGGATCGCGTTTCACCGACGCTTCAGCCCTCTTCGGAAACGACCTGGCAACCTTGCCCAACTTCCCGGCAGAGATCCGTGCCCCCGCCGGCACCCTCCCCGGTGTTTCGAGCTTTCAGGTCCAGATCGCCGACTTCGACATTCTCACTGCCGGAGATGCCCCGGACTGTCTGGTCGCCATGAATCCGGCCGCGCTGATGAAAGAGCTCAAAGACCTCCGCCAGGGCGGGACGCTTATCGTCAACACCGACGCCTTCGATGAGCGAAACCTCACCAAAGCCGGTTACACCGAGGACCCTCTCGAAGACGGGTCCCTCGATGCGTACCGGACGATAAAGGTGCCGATGGACAGTCTGACGAAGGAGGCCGTGAAGGACACCGGCGTCTCCGGGCGAAGCGTCCTGAGGTCAAAGAACTTCTTTGCACTTGGTCTCCTGGCCTGGCTGTTCCACCGTCCCACAGAGCCCACCATCCAATGGGCCGAGAAGAAGTTCGCCGGAACGCCCGAAGTCGTCGCGGCCAACGTCGCCGCGTTCAAGGCCGGTTACAACTTCGGGATCACCACCGAGGCGACCAAGATCACCTTCGAGGTTAAGCCCGCCACACTCCGGCCCGGCACCTACACCAATGTCAACGGGAACACCGCTCTTGCCTGGGGGCTGATCGCAGCATCGAAGCTCTCCGGGCTTCCCCTCTTCTACGGGACGTACCCGATCACACCGGCATCGGACATCCTCCACGAGCTCTCCCGGCACAAGAACTTCGGGGTACGGACCTTCCAGGCAGAAGACGAGATTGCAGGGGTCGGGACCGCCATCGGCGCCGCCTTTGCCGGCAACCTCGCTGTCACCGGATCGTCGGGCCCCGGGATCGCCTTGAAGTCAGAGGCAATTTCCCTTGCGTTTATGACCGAGTTGCCGCTGATAGTGATCAACGTCCAGCGAGGTGGGCCTTCCACCGGCCTGCCCACCAAACCGGAGCAGTCCGACCTGCTCTTCAGCCTCTACGGCCGCCATGGCGAGTCCCCACTGCCGGTCCTGTCCGCTTCGTCCCCGGCCAATGCTTTCGACATGGCAATCGAGGCTGCCCGCATCGCCCTGAAGTACATGACCCCCGTCATCCTTCTTTCCGACAACTACGTCGCCAACGGGTCGGAGCCCTGGCTGCTACCCGATGTCGACTCTCTCGAGCCCTTCCCGGTGGAGTTCGCCCGATTCCCCAACGGCCCCGATGGGAGCTTCCTTCCCTACATGAGAAACATCGAGACTTTCGCGCGGCCCTGGGCAATCCCCGGCACCGCAGGCCTCGAACACCGCATCGGTGGATTGGAGAAGGAGTCGATCTCCGGGAACGTGTCCTACGAACCGGGCAACCACCAGTTGATGACCGACACCAGAGCGTGGAAGGTGGCGAACATCGCCAACGACATACCCGACATGGAAGTGGGCGGCGACCAAGACGCCGATCTCCTCGTCCTCGGATGGGGCTCCACAAGCGGCTCGATTCGGGCCGCCGCGCGCCGCGCCAGGCTCGAAGGGAAGAAGGTAGCTACGGCCAACCTGAACTACATCAACCCGCTTCCCAAAAACCTCGGGGACGTTCTCCGCTCTTATGACAAGATCCTGATCCCCGAGCTCAACACCGGTCAGTTGCTGAAAGTGATCCGTGCCGAATTCCTCATCGATGTGACCGGGCTCAACAAAGTGGCTGGCGAGCCGTTCAAGGTCTCCGAGATCACCGAGAAAATCATGGAGATGATTTGATGACAACTCCTTCCTACACGAGAAGCGACTTCCAGACCGACCAGGAAGTCAGATGGTGTCCCGGGTGTGGTGACTACACGATCCTGGCATCAGTCCAACAGTTCCTTGCCGGTCTCGGCCGCCCCCGCGAGGAGTTTGTGTTCATCTCAGGGATCGGATGCGCTGCGCGCTTTCCCTACTACGTCGACACCTACGGGATGCACTCGATCCATGGCCGCGCCCCCGCAATCGCTTCCGGTGTCGCCACCACCCGACCCGACCTCTCGGTCTGGGTCGTCAGCGGCGATGGCGACGCCCTATCGATTGGCGGAAACCATCTGATCCATGCCCTGCGTCGCAACGTCAACATCAAGATCCTCCTGTTCAACAACCAGATTTACGGTCTGACGAAGGGTCAGTACTCCCCCACATCCGAACCGGGCAAGACCACCAAGTCCTCACCGTTCGGGTCGATCGACTACCCGTTCAATCCGATCTCACTGGCTTTGGGTGCGGAAGCGACCTTTGTCGCCCGGACCGTCGACATGGATCGGAATCACACCCAGAAGCTGCTTCAGGCTGCCTACGAGCACAATGGCTCGGCTTTCATCGAGATCTACCAGAACTGCAATGTCTTCAACGACAAGGCGTTCATACAGGTGACCGGCAAGGAGGAGCGGGTCCACAACCGGATCGACCTCGAGCACGGCAAACCCGTGGTGTTCGACGGTGGCGCAAAGGCGGTTATCTTCCGCGAGGGGCAGGCCACCGTCGTCGATTCGAACTCGGTCGACCCTTCGGCGATCATCGTCCATGACGAGACCAGGCCCGATCCAGCGGTTGCTTTCGCTCTCTCCCGCCTTTCTCACGGTCCTTATGGCCCGACACCGCTGGGGATCTTCCGCAACGTGGACCGGCCCACATACGACGAAGAGTTCAACAAACAGGTTGCCGCGGCGAAGGAGAAGCAAGGCGAGGGCGACCTGGCCAAGCTCATCTCCAGCCGAGGAACCTGGACCGTCTCTGAACCAGGGCCTAACGGGTCAAAGGAACCAAACCCCAACGGGTCCAAGGCTTCCAACGGCAAGGAGTCGTAGGTCTCGACTCCTGCCGCCGTTTCAGACAGAATGGGAACGGTGAGCGAGAAGGCAAGGATTGCTACCACTGATCGGGAACGACTCGCCACCAGGAGTGACATTGTGGACGCCAAAACCGAACTGACGAGCGATGTAGGGGAGATAGCCGCCCTCTTCTGCCAGATCAATGAGCGGATGGATCGGATGGAGTTGTTGATGGCCAGCTTCGACCAGAGTCTTTGGGAGCTTCGTGGAACCCTACGCTCCCAGACCCGGATCCTCTTCACGGCAACGCTCTGCGCGATGATTGGGGTTGGCGGCCTCGCTTTTGTCGCCGCGGCTTTCATCTGATCACGCCGAGCGCGCCGATCCCCCTTGTTCTCCCGAAGTTCTACGACAGTGAAGCGGTGGCCGACGTCGAGATCGCCTCGACTATCCGGTCGCGGTCCAAGTCCCCTTCGGGGCGGTACCAGCGCTCCAGAGCGTTGAGGATCGAGAGGATGAAGATCGCGGCGATCTTTGGATCGACATCGGTGCGGAACTCACCGGAGTCCACTCCCTCCCCGATCACCGAGCGGAACATCGTTTCGTAAGCGTCCCGAGACTCCACCACCCGGGAACGGTGTCCCTCGTCGAGCATCCGGGCCTCATTCAAATACGTCCGGACCACATCCTGGTGGTCGAGGACCACGTCGACGTGGCCGGCGATCAGCGCGCTGAGCCGCTCCTCCGCCGTCCCGTCCACCGCCATCGCCTTCTCAGCCGAGTCCAAGAAGAGACGCGCCCCCTCGTCGACCACCTCTACCAGGAGGTCTTCTTTGGAGTCGATGTGGGAGTACAGAGACGACCCGAGCAGACCCAGCTCCTTGCCCAGATCGCGCATCGACGTCCCGTGGTATCCCTTATCGGCGAACATGCGCCCTGCGGTAGCCACTACATCGGCCCTGGTGTTGCGGGTGGACACCATCAGCGGTGGTCATATCTGACGACCACCCGGTCGCTGACCGGATGGGCCTGGCAGGTGAGGACGAAGCCGGCTTCGACCTCGGAGTCGACCAGCGCGTAGTTCTTGGTCATGGTGACCTCGCCCTCCTCGATCCGGCCCTTGCAAGTGGCGCACATCCCGCCCTTGCAGGAGAAGGGCATCTCGGGCCGCACCCGGAGCGCGGCGTCGAGTATCGATGTGTCGGGGGTCATCCGGGTCTGCACCGAGCGACCGTCGAGGATCACTGTCAGATCGACGCTGCCCTCACCCGTAGGAGGTTCGGGAGGGAGCGTGGATGCGTCGACCGGCCCGGCGAAGAAGAGCTCGTCGTGGACGACTGACTCGTCTACCCCGAGAGATCCGAGTACCTCACGCGCCAGCATCACCAGCTCGTAGGGGCCGCACAGGTACCAGCCGGCGACGTCCCGGCCGCCGAGCATGCCGTGGACTGTCCTGATCTTGTTTTCGTCGATGCGACCCGAGAGGAGCGGAAGGTCGGATCCCTCCCGACTGAGGATGTGGAAGAGCTGGAAGCGCCCGGGATAACGGTCTTTCAGCCCCTCCAACTCGTCGAGGAACATCACCGAGTTGGCCGTCCGATTCCCGTAGACGAGCGTCCAGGAGCACCCGGGCTCGGACTCGAGGGTAGAGGCGATCAGAGAGAGGACAGGTGTTATCCCCGAGCCGGCAACCAGTGCAACCCGGTGCGCTGTCGAATCCGGGTCGGGTTCGATGGTGAACTCTCCCACCGGAGTCATCACCTCGAGAGTGTCTCCCGCCCGGAGCATCTCGGTGGCGTAAGTGGAAAAGGCGCCTCCTGGCAGCTTCTTCACCCCGACCCGGAGTTTGCCGCTGTTGGCGTTGGCACATATCGAGTAGGAGCGGCGGACGTCCTCTCCCTCGATCAATCCCCTGACGGTGACATGCTGGCCCGGCAGATAGGTGAAACGGTCGGCGAGGTCGGCCGGAACATCAAAGGTGACGGCAACCGCATCGTCGGTGAGGGGGGTCACCTCGACCACCCTCAGTTCGTGGAAGGTGAGTTGTGACGACACTCAATGCTCCTTGAAGTAGTCGAATGGGTCACCACACGCCGAGCAGACCATGAGGGCCTTGCACGCAGTCGAGCCGAATTGGGCGATCAACCTGCTGTCACCTCGCCGACACTTGGGACATCGCACGTCGGCCGGCGCCGTCGGCGGGGCAATGCCGAAGTCCTCCAGTTTTCGCCGTGCCTCTTTGCTCATCCACTCGGTGGTCCATGCCGGCTGGTAGACGACTTTGATACCCACGTCGGCAAAGCCGGCGCGGTTCAGGGCGCGTTTGATGTCGTCTTCGATCTGGCCCATGGCAGGACATCCCGAATAGGTGGGTGTGATCGTCACCACCACCCGTTCGCCGTCCTGTTCGACATCGCGGAGCACACCGAGATCTTCGATGGTGAGCACCGGGATCTCCGGATCGACCACCCTGGCCACCACCTCGCGGGCGTGAGTCAGTGTGTCGACCATCACCACTCCAGACCCGGATAGGTACGTTGCATCCACTGCATCTCGGTGAGCAGGTAGCCGAGATGCTCGGTGTGGTACCCGACCCGCCCCCCGGTCTTCTGATACGGATCATCGGGCACGCTCAGGCCGGTCTCCCCGAGCATGTCACCAACCAGGCCGTCCCACCCATCCCGATAGATGGCGGCATTCCCTTCGAAGATCTCGCCGGTGAAGCGCCACAGGCCATCAATTGCATCCCGAACGCGCTGTCGCGACTCGTCAGTGCCTCCGGCCATGCGGAGCATCCAGCCGTGGCTAAACCGGTGGTGATACTCCGCCTCTTTGAGAGCCTTCGCCGCGATCCCCGCCACTATCTCGTCATCGGAGCGGGCGAGGTCGGACCAGAGCTGGAGCTGGTAGCAATCGAAGAAGAACTGGCGGAGGATGGTGTGGGCGAAGTCGCCGTTGGGCTGCTCCACTAGGAGGAGGTTGCGGAACTCCCGATCGGTTCGTCCCATCGCGTATTGGTCTTCGGTCTTGCCTTCGGCCTTGCCCAGGTGCTGGTAGAGGGCGCGTGCGACGCCGAGGTGGTCGAGGCCGATGTTGCCGAGGGCGATGTCGAGCTCGAGTTCGGGAGCCTTCGAGATCCACTCTCCGAGGCGATGGGCAAGCACCAGGTTGTCATCGGCATGGCCGACGAGAGGCGCAAGCGGCGAGTCGGCCTGCGGCAGTGGCATCCCCTGGGGGACCCCGGAGACGACCGCCTCGCTCACATGTGCCCCACTTCATCGGGAATCTCGTATGCGGTGGCGTGGCGGTACACCTTCGCGTTGGCGTCGACGTAGTCGGCGGCATCCTCGGGCTCGAAGGCATGGATCTCATCGCTGGGGACGACCCAGACGCTCACCCCTTCGCCGCGTCGGGTATACACGTCACGTGCATTCTGCAGGGCGGTCTCGGAATCGGCCGCGTGCAGGCTGCCGATATGGACGTGTGAGATCCCGCGACGCGCCCTCACAAACACCTCCCACATCGGCCATGCCTCACGGCCGGTGTCGATGTGCTCTTCGAGATCGGCGGACTCGCCGGGGGCGACAGGTACGTCGTATGTCATCAGGCAGCGTCCTTCTTCGATTGCTTGGCGGCGTAGGCGTTGGCCGCTTCACGGACCCAGGCACCTTCCTCCCAGGCCCGGGTCTTGTTCTCGACTCGCTCCCGGTTCATCGGCCCGTCGCCTTTGACCACCTGCCAGAACTCCTCCCAGTCGACCTCCCCGAAGTCATAGTGGCCCCGCTCCTCATTCCATTTCAGCTCGGGGTCGGGGATGGTGATACCGAGATAATCCGCCTGGGGAACCGTCATGTCCACGAATTGCTGACGGAGGTCGTCGTTGGAGACCCGCTTGATCTTCCATTGCATCGACTGCTCGGTATGAGTGGAATCGGAATCGGGCGGGCCGAACATCATCAGCGTAGGCCACCACCAACGATTGAGGGCGTCCTGGGCCATCGCCTTCTGCTCCTCCGAGCCCTGACAGAGCCTGATCAGCGACTCGTAGCCCTGCCGCTGATGGAACGACTCCTCTTTGCAGATTCGGACCATCCCTCTGGAATAGGGCCCGTATGAGCACCGGGTGAGCATCACCTGGTTGGTGATCGCCGCCCCGTCGACAAGCCACCCGATCGTCCCGATGTCCGCCCAGGTCAGTGTGGGGTAGTTGAAGATCGACGAGTACTTGTGCTTGCCCTTGTGGAGGAGTTCCTGCATCTCGTCACGGTTGACGCCGAGGGTTTCGGCTGCCGAGTACAGGTAGAGGCCGTGTCCCGCTTCGTCCTGGACCTTGGCCATGAGAATCGCCTTGCGATGCAATGTCGGTGCCCTGGTGATCCAGTTCCCCTCAGGCTGCATCCCGATGACCTCGGAATGGGCGTGCTGGGCGATCTGGCGGATCAGGGTCTTCCGGTAAGCCTCCGGCATCCAGTCCGTCGGCTCGATCTTGTCTTCGGCGTCAACTATCGCCTGAAACTTCTCTTCGGGTGTCATATCACGACTTTAACAAACGAACGTTCGTTTGTAAACCGGTTCCTAAGGCGCAGGCGATCAAATGTAAATAGCTGGGGCATCGAGAACGAGTCCCGGGGTGTTCAGGCGAGGGCGACCAGGTCGAGGAGGTCCTCGTCGAAGTACTTCATTTCGCCGTCCGGCATGAGCATGGCCCTGTCGGGCACGAGCTGGGCGACGAAGTCGGTGTCGTGGCTGACCATGACGATGGTCCCCTCGTATATGGTGAGAGCCTCCAAAAGCGCCTCTTTCGCCTGGGGATCGAGGTTGTTGGTGGGCTCGTCGAGAAGGAGGACGTTGGGTCGTTCGGCGACGAGCATCGCCAGCGCCAGCTTGGTCTTCTCACCGCCCGAAAGGGTGGCGGCGTCCTGTTCGACCTTGTCGGCGAGCAGGAATCGACCCAGCAACGCTCGCTTGGTGGTGTCCGGGAGATCGGCGGACTCCATGTGGTCGATGACCGTCTTGCCCGGGATGATCTGCTCATGCTCCTGGGCGTAGTAACCCAATGACGCCTGATGGCCCAGCGAGACCTCACCCAGGTCGGCCACTTCGACGCCGGCGAGGATCCGCAGGAGAGTCGTCTTTCCGGCGCCGTTGAGGCCGATGAGAAGCATCCGCTCCTCCCGCTCCACGGCGAATTCGATGTCGACGAACACCAGATTGTCCCCGAATGACTTGGCCAGCCCGGTTGCTGCCAGAGGGACCCTTCCCGACGGCTCCGGCTGCGGGAAGTCAACGCGAACGGACTTGCCCCGCTTCTCCAGTTCCACGAGGTCGCGTTTCATCCTCTCGACCCGCGTCTCCATCGTCTTGGCAACCCTGGCCATTTTCTCGGTCTTGCCCCGGAAGCGGCGGATGTTGTCCTCGAGGCGGCCGATCACCTCGTCCTGGTGCTTACGCTCCCGCTCCTTCTGGTCCCTCCGGCGATCCCGTTCGACCAGGTAATGGCTGTAATTGCCCCGGTACGGCTCGATCTTGTTGTTCTCGAGGGCCAGCACCGACGTAATCGCCTCGTCGAGAAGGGGAAGGTCATGCGACACCACCAGCATCCCGCCCCGATAGGCGGCGAGCCACTCGACAAGCCAGGCCTTGGCGTCGAGGTCGAGGTGGTTGGTGGGTTCGTCGAGGAGAAGTACGTCGGTCTCGGCGAACAGGATGCGGGCAAGCTCGACCCGGCGTCGCTGGCCACCCGACATGGTGGCCACTGACTGCTCGAGCTCGTCATTGCCAATTCCCAGTGCCGCAGCCATCCGCTTGGCGTGGGCCTCGGCAACGAGTCCACCTTTCGCTTCGAACTCATCGCTGAGGCGGGAGAAACGAAGGATCCCCCTGTCGCGCTCCTCGCCGGTCAGGTCGTAGAGCCGCTTCCTGGCATGTTCGATTTTCCGCTGCATGGCCCCGATCTCCCGCGCCATCAATATTCGCTCCAGGGCCGTGGCATCGGCGTGCTCCAGGTCGGGGAGGGCTGCCTCCTGGGAGAAGTATCCGATGACACCCGAACGAAGCACCGATCCTTCGTTCGGTGCCTGATCGCCTTTCAAGATCCTCATCAGCGTCGTCTTGCCGGCGCCATTGCGCCCGACCAGACCGATCCGGTCTCCTGACTGCACGCTGAAAGAGGCCCCGGTGATTAACAACCGGGGCCCGACCTCGACCTGTACATCGCGGGCAATGATCACCAGCCCAGGATACGGACGGTCGGCGCGCTACTCCAGCTGATTAGTCCGTTAGGCGGGGACAGGCTGTGATCTGACTACTCTCGTTCCGTGGCAATTGGAGTGCTGACAAGCGGCGGCGACGCCCCGGGGATGAACGCGGCAATTCGCGCCGTTACCAAAGTCGCGGCGTCGCAGGACCTCGCCGTCTGGGGAATCCAGGACGGGTTCGACGGTCTCATCGACGGTGACTTCCAACCACTCACCCGCAGGTTGGGCAAGAAAGGCCCGCGGATGGCGATAGCCGACGTGGAGCATTCCGGTGGCCTGGGGGGCACGCTTCTCGGAAGTGCCCGCTCGGAGCGTTTCTATACACAAGAGGGCAGGGTCGAGGCGGCGAAAGTCGTTGAGAAATACTCCCTTGAAGGGCTGATCGTCATCGGAGGCAACGGCACGATGGCAGGTGCCCACGTCCTCGCCGCCGAGCATGGTGTTCCGGTGGTGGGTATCCCGGCTTCGATCGACAACGACATCGGGCTCACCCGCGAAGCCCTCGGCGTCGACACCGCCCTCAACACCATTGTCGACGCCTGCGACAAGATCTCCGACACTGCCCGCTCCCACCACCGAGCCTTCATTGTCGAGGTGATGGGGAGGAACTCCGGGTACCTCGCAATGGCCGCGGCGGTGGCTACCGCGGCTGACGCAGTCCTCCTCCCCGAACAGGGCAAGTCCGCCGATGAGATCGTTGCTGCGGTGGTCGCCGCGTTGCGCCGCAGCCTGGAAGGGACACGGGACAAGACCCAGGTCCTGATCCTCAAAGCCGAAGGGGTCTCCATCGCGACGGAGAACCTGGTCGACAGGGTGCGGGAGGAGCTCGGCGCCGATTCGGTTCTGGAGGTGAGGGCGTCGATCCTGGGCCATCTGGTCCGGGGCGGCAATGCCTCGTTCCGAGACCGTCTCCTTGCCGGACGGTTCGGGCTCACGGCCGTCACCGGGTTGCTCGACGGCCATACCGATGTGATGACAGGCTGGAACCTGGACGGCCCCGGAATCGAGACCTCCGACAGCTGGATCAAGTTGTTCCCGATTGAAGCCGTACTCGAGGAGACCGAAGCTCTGCTCGACGGCTCCAGTTCGGTGACGATGGACCGCGTGCGACGGATGGAAGCAATCCAGGGTGTGCTGGCCATCTGAATCGCATAGCTGTGAATCAAGGCATCGCCCATGAGCACGAACCCCGGTCCCGACCCGACCTCCACCAACAATACGGTCCTCGAGACAGACCGTTTGGAGCTCTCGTTCGGCACCGACGAGGATGCGCGAGATCTCTTCCCGTTTGTCCACGGTGAGCCGGGACGGAAAGTCACGGACACACTGCTCTGGGACGGTCCCGAGACCGTCGAAGACATTGCCGCCTTTCTAAGAAGACACACAACCGGGACGTTCGACCCCGACGGCTTTCACTGGTTGCTCCGCGACAGGACCGGCGAAATCACCGGCATGAAGGGCAGGGCAATGGGAAGTATCGGTATCAACCAACGCGGCCCCGTCGGCCGATGCGACGTGGGCTATTGGCTGGCACCGCCTTATTGGCGTCAGGGACTGATGAAAGAGGCACTATCAGCCATCGTCGATCATGCCTTCACGACGCTCGGTGTGGTCAAGTTGGAGGCTGACGTCTTCATCGGCAACGCCGCAGGCATCGCCCTTCTCGAGAGTGTCGGTTTCACCAAGGAGGGGACAGTGCGCCGGGTGCACCCGAAGCGAGGGAGATGGGTCGACGCCCACCTCTACGGCATCATCCCTGAAGACCTCGAGGCCGCCCGGTGACGGACGGGCTGAGCCGGGTGACACTCCAGTTCTACAAGTATCCGCGATCACTGCACTGGCGACATGACATGGTGCTGCTCGGCGAGGACCAGCACGGCACGTGGCTCGGAGCCCCCGCCGGGACGGTGATCCAGCGAGGCCAGGAAAGTCCGATGAGTTGGAAACACCCGTTCGTGCAGCTGATTCAGCCCGGCCAGTCATGGATCCCGATCTGGAATGTCGAGCCGGACAGGACCGAGATCTATGTGGACATCACCACCGTGCCCACGCGGCCGGCGCCTGATCGTTACGAAGCAATCGACGTCGATCTCGACGTGGTGAGGCTGGTCGATGGGACGATCCTCGTCCTCGACGAAGACGAGTTTGACGAGCACCGCGTAACCCTCGACTACCCCGACTGGCTTGTCGACCAGGCGAGGACGACCACCGCTGCGGTCGCAGTGGCAATCGAGATGGGCACGGGTCCATTCGACGGGGCCCATCTCCCCTGGTTCGAGCGACTCGCACAGGCCGGTTAGCGGGTAGAGTCACCGCCGATGGGGAGATTGAGATCATTCTTCGCCACACCTCTACTGCGCCGGATGTCGTGGCATGTGAAGCGCGTTACCGACAAGCTCGACCGAAGATTCTTCACGTCGGTTTTGCTGATCCTATTGCTGATACTCGGAGTGTCGGCCCTCGCGGTATGGGCAGCGGAGTCGGAGCGCACGCTGCGCGAATTCGGAGATTCGTTCTACTGGGCGGTTACAACTGTGCTCGGCCAGGGCGATGCCTCATACGTGTCGACCCCGGTGGGATGGGCAGTCTCCTGGTTGCTCGGGCTGTTTGGCGTCACCATCGTCGCCACCATCACAGGTGCCCTTGTCGGGTTCATCATCGATTTTCTAATAAAGGAAGGACAGGGAATGGGAGCCTCTGGATACGAAGACCACATAGTGGTTTGCGGCTGGAACTCGACAGCTCGGGACTTGATCAAGGAGCTTTCGAGGTCATGGAGCTGAAGGCGCACTCGACGGGTGATCTTCTCGTCGGAGGGGCCGACCTGGCTGCCGAGTTCCTCCGTCTCGATCTGATCGATGGGCTTGACCTGTTGATTCACCCTGTGGTCCTTGGTGCGGGCAAACCGCTGTTCCACGGATTGGAGGAGCGGATCGAGTTCGACCTGATCGACACCCATGTGTTCGGAAACGGCGTGGTGATGCTCCGCTACCGAGGGGCGGGACTACAGCCCTTCGAATAGATCGGTCTCTGGGTGCGGGGCGGGGCCGAACACTCGCACGAAAGCCTCGGTGCCCAGCACCTGCTCTTTCTTGTCGTCGGGCACCATCAGCATCGACCACTCGGGGGGGATCTGGGTGCGGTGGGCGCGGATCGCGTCGAGCTTGGTCTCGATGTGCTCCCTGACATCGACCCAGCAAGTGACCAGATGATCAGGGACCCCCGACTGCCTCATCCGGGCAGCTGTCTCCTCGTCGATCGAACCTTCCGCCAGACGCATCTCCGCCCAGGCCACCATCCGCCGTCGCGGCCATGCATTCATGTAGAGCTTGGAGGCACGCCACGGATCCTCGCCCCCGGCCAGCGGGAAACGCATGACATCGTCCGATGCGTAGAAAGCGTCCATCCCGATTCGATGCACATTGACATGGTCGGGATGTCCATAGCCGCCGTGAGGGTCGTAAATGGTCATCACGTCCGGCTGGTACTTGCGGATCAATGAGACCAACCTCCTCGCCGCCTCCTGATGATCTGCCTGCCAGAAGCAGTTGGGGTGGTGGTTGGTCTCCCATCCCATCATCCCCGAATCGCGGTATCCGAGAAACTCCTGGTCCTTGACGCCGAGGATGTCGAGCGCAGCGCGGATCTCTTCGGCACGCACCTCCACGAGGCGCTCCTTGATCGACTCCTGATCGTCGTAGTTGTGCACCTCACCGAGGGCACCGTCGGTAGCGGTGACCACGACGACGGGGATCCCGGCGGCCGCGTATTTGGCCATAGTCCCACCCATGGCGATGGTCTCGTCGTCGGGATGGGCGTGAAAAGCTAGAAGTCCTGGCATGGCCTGAGCTTATTGCCGATGTCCGCCCATTCTTCAATCGGGGCGAATATCGTGCCGGGGTGCCCGGTCAGACCTTCACAGCCAGCGCGTCGACCACCGCTTCGATTGGCGACGTGTGGAATCGGCTCCAGGTTCCGGAGACATGGGAAGGCATCAGCGGTGTCGATTCGGTCTTCGAACCGCGCCACGATGTGGCCGGGCAACTGGTTGGCTTCAAGTTCCATTCAACCGCCGCCGGACGGCAATACGAGGGCACGGCAACCCCCGGGCCGAGAGAGCACGAATCGTCCCTGACCTGGGACATCGCAACCAGCGAGATCGAGGGCTGGGTTCGCGTCGATCTCCAACCTCTCGACAACGGAACCCGAATCGAAGTGACGATGCACGTCGAGGCCGTGTCGATAATCGCCTCGTTCGGCTTCCCCTTGATTGCCGCAGCGATCGCCAACGGCTTCCAGGGAACTGCAGACCACTTCGCCCAATCCATGGTGTCATAGGCCCAACGGCGTTCGTGTGTTGGGAAGGGCTTTATTCCTCTGGGGCTGCTGCCAGTTCTTCGGCGAGCTCCCTCGCTTCTTCTTTGCCGCCTTCGGCAATTTGGGCGCGGTCGGTGATCAGGGTGACCTGGTTGTGGAGGACCTGAATGAAGCCACCGTGGACACCGATTGTGGTCCGGTTCCCTGCCTCGTCCTCGACACTGACCGGGCCGGTCACCAATGCGCCCATGAGAGGCTCATGGTCGGCCATGATCCCCAACTCCCCCTCAGGAGTCTTGGCCACGACAATGGTGGCCTGGCCGCTCCAGACGGTCGCCTCCGGCGACACCACATCTAGCTGGAACGGCTTTGGCATCAGGCCGCGTCCGACTTGGTCAGCTCAGCGGCACGACGCTCGACATCCTCGCGGCCACCAACCATGTAGAACGCCTGCTCCGGATACTGGTCCATCTCACCATCGATAACCGCACGGAACGAAGCAATCGTCTCCTCCAACGGGGTGTAGACACCCTCCTGGCCGGTGAACTGCTCAGCAACGAACATCGGCTGGGACAAGAACCGCTGGATACGGCGGGCACGACCAACGATCAGCTTGTCCTCCTCGGAAAGCTCATCGATACCGAGAATCGCGATGATGTCCTGAAGGTCCTTGTAGCGCTGCAGGATCCGCTGCACCTCTGTCGCCACGAAGTAGTGATCCTGGCCCACGATCTGAGGGTCGAGAGCACGACTGTTCGAGTCGAGGGGGTCGACCGCCGGGTAGATGCCCAACGCAGTCAACGGGCGGGACAACACAGTGGTCGCATCCAGGTGGGCAAACGCAGTGTGCGGAGCCGGGTCGGTGATGTCGTCAGCGGGCACATAAATCGCCTGCAATGACGTGATCGAACGGCCCTTCAGCGATGTGATCCGTTCCTGGAGGAAACCCATCTCGTCGGCGAGAGTCGGCTGGTAACCAACCTCCGAAGGCATACGGCCGAGCAGCGTGGACACCTCGGAGCCTGCCTGGGTGAAGCGGAAGATGTTGTCGATGAACAACAACACGTCCAGGCGGTCCACGTCGCGGAAGTACTCGGCCATAGTGAGCGCCGACAACGCAACACGGAGACGGACACCGGGTGGCTCGTCCATCTGGCCGAATACGAGCGCTGCCTTGTCGATGACCCCGGTCTCCTTCATCTCGAGGAAGAGGTCGGTTCCCTCACGGGTGCGCTCCCCTACCCCGGCAAAAACCGAGACACCACCGTGCTGGGTGGCGACGCGGTTGATCATCTCCTGGATGAGCACGGTCTTGCCGACACCGGCACCGCCGAACAGGCCGATCTTCCCACCCTGGAGGTACGGGGAGATGAGGTCGAGGACCTTGATCCCGGTCTCGAAGACGGTCTTCTGCGGTTCGACGTCTTCGAATGCAGGAGGGGTGCGATGGATCGGCCAGCGCTCGCCGGTGAACTCGAGGTCGGGAGCGTCGAGAGAGTCTCCCCACACGTTGAAGATGTGGCCAAGAGTCTGGTCACCCACGGGGACCGTGATCGGGCCGCCGGTGTCACGCACCGGAGCACCCCGGGACATGCCGTCGGTGGGGGCAAGGGCGATGGCACGGATTTTGTTGCCACCGAGGTGCTGGGCAACCTCGGCCTTCACGGTGAAGTCTTCCCCTAGGAGAGAGAAGTCGATCTCAACGGCGTTGAGGATCTCGGGCAGGTTCCCCGGAGGGAATTCGGCGTCGACCACCGGACCGGCAACCTTGACGATCCGTCCTACGTTTACGGCGTCATTCATTTGTCGCCTCCTTCATTCTCGTGTGTATTCAAAGTGCTCCTTCCGCCAGGGCCTCGGCCCCACCGACTATCTCGGTGATTGCTGTTGTGATCTCTGCCTGACGGGCGCGGTTGGCCTGGATGCTCAGTGTCCGGATCAGCTCGTCAGCGTTGTCGGTGGCGGCTTTCATCGCCCGCCGTCTCGCGCTGTGCTCCGAGGCCGACGCTTCGAGGAGGATGTTGAAGATGTTGGCCTCCACATACCTGGGGAGCAGGCGGTCGAGGATCTCCTCCGGCGACGGTTCGAACTCATATGAGACCGAGCCCTCGCCCGCGCCGGTCGACTCCGGCGGGGTGATCGGGAGCATCTCCCGCTGGACCGGCACCTGGCGCATCGCCGTCTGATAATGGGTGTAGAACGTCTCGAGGGAGTCGATCCGGCCCTCGGCATAGGCAGCCATTGCGGTGTTGGCTATGGCCCGCGCATTTCCGTAGCCGGGCGTGTCGGTGACTCCGAGGTAGGCCTGTTCGATGCGGTAACCGCGGTAGCGGAAGTAAGACTGCGCTTTCTTGCCAACGGCGTACACCGCGACCTCGACCCCTGTCTTCTGGAGTTCGACAATCCTGGTCTCGGCGAGTCTGATGATGTTGGAGGCATACGCGCCGGCCATACCCCGGTCGGAGGTGACGATGAGGACACCCACCGTCTTCACCTCACGACGCTCCAGGAGCGCGTGAGAGCTCCCCGCTCCGGCGGCGCCGACGTTTTCGATGACCTCGATCAGCTTCGCCGTGTATGGCTGGGAGGCAAGGACCCTGGCCTGCGCCTTCGGGATGCGGCTGGCCGCGATCAACTCCATGGCGCGGGTGATCTTCTTGGTTGCCTCGACGCTCTTGATCCGGCGCCTGGTGTCACGAAGCTGGGCTGATGCCACCGGTCAATCCCTTTCCGGGCTTCCTTCGAAATTGGCGGCGAACTCGGCGACTGCCTCGTCGAATCCGTCGCCTTCCGGAAGCCCGCCGGTGTCGCGGATCGTTGCCAGCATGGCGCTGTACCGGGTGCGGAAGGCTTCTCGAATTTCGGTCTCGAAGCGGTGCACATCGTCGACGTCGACCTTGTCGAGATAACCCTCGGTAACCGCATAGATGACAAGCACCTGTTCGTCGACCGGCACCGGTGCAAACTGGGGCTGTTTGAGGATTTCGACCACTCTGCGCCCCCGCTCCAGCTGGGCCAGAGAGGTGGAGTCGAGCTCCGAGCCGAACTCGGCGAATGCGGCAAGCTCACGGAACTGGGCAAGGTTGAGACGCAGCGGGCCGGCGATCTTCTTCATCGCCTTGATCTGGGCTGCACCACCGACCCGGGACACAGACGTTCCGGCATTGATCGCGGGCCGGATGCCCTGGTAGAACAGGTCGGTCTCGAGGAACACCTGACCGTCGGTGATGGAGATCACGTTGGTCGGGATGTACGCAGAAATGTCGTTTGCCTTGGTCTCGATCACGGGAAGGCCCGTGAGCGAACCGCCACCCAGCTCATCTGAAAGCTTGGCGCAGCGCTCGAGAAGCCGGCTGTGGAGATAGAAGACATCTCCGGGGTAGGCCTCACGACCGGGAGGCCGGCGCAGCAGTAACGAGATCTCCCTGTAGGCCACGGCCTGCTTGGAGAGGTCGTCGAAGACGACGAGTGCGTGCTGGCCGTTGTACATCCAGTGCTGACCGATTGCCGAACCCGCATAGGGTGCGTACATCTGGAGGGCGGGAGCCGCAGACGCCGGGGCGTTTACAACGACGGTGAACTCCATGGCACCGGCCTCTTCGAGGGCCTGGACGATCTCGGCGACCGTCGAAGCCTTCTGACCGATGGCGACATAGATGCACTTCACGGCATCGGGGGTTCCCTGGTTGGTCTTCTGGTTGATGATCGTGTCGACGAGGATCGCCGTCTTACCGGTCTGGCGGTCACCGATGATCAGCTGTCGCTGTCCGCGACCGATCGGGGTCATGGCGTCGATTGCTTTGATACCGGTCTGGAGGGGTTCGCTCACCGGCTGGCGCTCTACGACCGACGGGGCCTGAGTCTCCAGGAGCCGGCTCTCTGTGGTCTCGATCGGGCCCTTGCCGTCAACCGGGTTGCCCAGGGGATCGACCACACGTCCGAGGAGGGCATCGCCGACCGGGATGGAGAGCACGGTGCCGGTCTGTTTGACCGGGTCTCCTTCCCCGATGTGGCTTGCCTCGCCGAGAAGAACGACACCGAGGTCGTCTTCGTCGATGTTCAGGGTGACGCCGGTGAGCCCGCCGGGGAACTCGAGAAGCTCGGAGGACATGACCGAAGGGAGGCCCGTGACGCGAGCGACCCCGTCGGCGATAGACGTCACGTAGCCAACAGTCTCTTTCCCCATCTCCGGCTTCCAGCCCTCGAGCTGGGTGCGGAGTGTGGAAGTGATCTGATCGGCGGTGATTGTCAGGTCAGGCATATATCTCCTCAGCGGCTCTGGACGGCATGCCGTAGCGAATCGAATTGGTTGGCGATGGAACCATCGATGACCGTATCGCCAACCCTGGCGACGATTCCGCCTACCACCGACTCGTCCACGATCACTTTCACTTCGAGTCTCTTGCCGGTGGCCTTGCCAAGTGCGGCAGCAAGACGTTCGACGGTTTCTTCATCTAGAGGTACTGCAGACCGGATCTCGGCTACCGCGTGATCCCGTGAAGAAGCAGCAGTGTCAACGAGGGCCCTGGCAATGGAAGGAAGCTCGGCGGCGCGACCCTGTTCGACCAGGAGTCGGACGAGGCCCACCGTGAGCGAAGACGCCTTCCCTTCCAACAGGTCATCGATGATTGCAGTCTTCTTGTCAACGGGAAGCTGGGGGTCGGTAAGCGCCGAACGGAGTTCGGGAGCGTTGTCCAGCGTCTCGGCGATGGAGTAGAGCTCGCTCTCCACCACGTCGGAAACGCCTTCGGCGCGGGCAATGTCGAGGAACCCCTTTGCGTATCCGTTGATCCGGTCGTCCATCTACAAGTTCTCCAGGTCGGCCAGGTAACGATTGACCAGAGCCTGGTGGGTCTCCGGGTTCAGCGACGCTCCGACAATCTGGCTGGCGAGGTCGACGGAGATCGAACCGACCTGCTTTCTGGCATCGACCAGGGCACGGTCCCGTTCGTTCTCGGCTTCCTCACGCGCTTTTGCGATGATCTGCTGGGCATCGGCCTCAGCTTTGGCCAGCACCTCGGTCTTCATCTGCTCGCCAGTGGCGCGAGCCCCTTCGATGATCCGGTTGCCTTCGGCCTTCGAGTTGGCGAGCTGCGCCTTGTAATCGGAGAGCAGGCTCTCAGCCTCCTGCTTCGACTTCTCGGCGGCTGCCAACTGGCCGGCGATGGCCGCCTGCCGCTGCTCCAGCATCGTGTTGATAGCCGGCACGGCCCAACGCCAGACGAAGAAGAAGACGATCGCGAAGGCGATGATCCCCGCAATCAGCTCGTTGGTGGGCGGAAGGAGCAGGTCGAGCCCGCCTCCCCCCTCATCCGCCTCGGCGGCTAGTAAGAGACTCTGTGCAAAGTTCATCATTTAGCCGATGAAGAAGAGGAGGAGCCCGAAGAGTGCCAGTGCCTCGGTGAACGCAATACCCAGGAACATCGTGACGCGGAGCATTCCAGCCACTTCCGGCTGACGAGCCATCGCCTGCACAGTGTTGCCAGCGACGATTCCCACGCCGATACCCGGCCCGATGGCAGCGAGACCGTAGCCCACGACGTTGAGGTTGCCGGTAACGCCTCCTGCCGTCTCCTGTGCCAGGACCGCCGCTGCGATCACTACTGAAAAAATGGCGTCCATTGTTTCTTTCTTCCTTTCAATCTCGTAGGTCTTCTTACGAGAAACCTTGTGTCGATCAGTGTTGGGGGTTGACGGAGCTTTCGATGTAGACGGCGCTGAGCAGCGTGAAAATGTACGCCTGGAGAAGCGAGACCATGATCTCGAAGACGAAGATCGCGAGGCCGAGGGCGGACCAGAGAAGACCAAACACGACTCCCTTAACCGGTATCTCGGGAATGTTGGTGAGGAAGATAAAGCCCGAGACCAGGAGCACGCTCAGCATGACGTGGCCGGCCACCATGTTGGCGAAGAGCCGGACCGCCAGAGAGAAAGGCCGAATCAAGAAGTACGAAATGAACTCGATCAGACCCACCAGCCAGCGCATCGCCACCGGGACCGACTTGGGCCAGACGATGCCACTGAGGTAGCCGAAGCCATGCTTCTTGAAGCCGACCACTACGAATATCACATAGGTGAGTCCGGCGAGGAAGGCAGGTATCGCCATCCGGCCGGTGATCGGGAAGTTGACGAGAGGGGTCACCTCGAAGAGGTTCCCCACCAAAATGAAGAAGAAGATCGAGAGCAGGTAGGGGAAGTACTTGACGCCTTCGGGACCGATGATCCCGATGGCAACCTCGTCCCTGATGTAGACAACGATCGACTCCATGGCGAGCTGGAACTTTGACGGCTTGAGCGAAGGTTTGCGGAAGGCAATAAAGAGCAGAACCACGACGATGATCGCCACGAGGAACATGAGGATGATCGTCCGGTTCACCTGGCCGAAGATATTGGGAAGAACGAAAAGTTCGCTCACGTCATCGGGTGCGCAAACCGGCTCGTTCACGAAGTCACATTCCGACAGTGCGAGGATCAACGGGTCCAATCCAGATTCCTTTCTCGTCCTTTGGAGACGGCCACGGCTTCCCACGACAGCAACACCATGTAGGCGGCAACTGCGGTAATCCCGAAAGCGGACCGATCGATGTCAACGAATTGTGCGATCAACAGCATCGAAAGGACAACCAGGCCGAGTCGGAGGAAAAAACCAAACAGAGCAGCGGCATGATATACCGAAAGGCTGATCTTGGCCGAAACCGAGAGCACCGCCCCGGCAATGAGGAAATTGCCCACGATCACCAGGCTCCCCAGAATCGAGCTGATTGCACCGAGCCACCCCGAGGTGAAGTAGAAGATGATGGCGAGGACAGGAGCAACGTAGATCGCCCGACCGACCATATGCTTCGCCATGATCGACTCGACTGCTACTTGTTCCTGTTCAACGACCACGGGGGTTCTCATCGAGTCGCTTGGAGTACTGAAACATGCTCCAGAAACCGGAGGAGGCACCGGCGAGGACCCCGATGACAACGAACCAGGGATCGGTCCCGAAAAGACGGTCGATGCCGTAGCCGAGGAGGATGCCGGCAAGGGTCGAACTGAAGAAGGATCCCCCTTCTACCAATCCGACATTGACCGCTCTGGTCGTTTGTGTGGTGACTGAGTCGTGTTTCACGGGATCCTTGTGAAATCTTTCACAAACGTTATAGCTGAGTGTTGCAAAGGCCAAATCCAACCTAGCAAACGATCAATCCAGACACTAAACGTGTCCCGGGAAGTCCGCCGGGTATGGAGGAAACTCGGAGGCCAGCTCGCCGAGGCGTCCTCGGACCTCGACGAGTGCGGCGGCGTCCTCCCGCTCCTTCAGGGCCCGGGCCAGGAGACTGGCCACCTCGGACACCTCGGCTTCCTTCATCCCCTGCGTGGTCACGGCCGGGGTCCCGATGCGAAGGCCGGAAGCACGATACGGGGGTCGCGGGTCGTTGGGGATTGTGTTGAAGTTGAGCGTTATCCCCTGCTCATCGAGCAGCCTCGCCGCGTCTTTCCCGGTGAGGTCTTCATCGATGGAGCGGAGGTCGATCAAGAAGAGGTGGTTGTCGGTGCCGCCGGAGACAACCCGGACTCCCTCATCTTGCATGGCTGAAGCCATCGCCTTTGCGTTGGCGACCACCTGCTCGGTGTAGTCGTGAAACTCAGGTTGCGATGCCTCGAGGAAACAGACCGCCTTGGCTGCGATCTGTGACTCGATCGGACCGCCCTGGACATTGGGAAACACCGCTTTGTTCACCGGTGTCGCGAATTCCTCCCGGGAGAGGATCAAACCGCCCCGAGGCCCGCGCAGTGCCTTGTGCGTGGTCGCGGTGACGACGTCGGCGTGCGGGACAGGTGAAGGGAACGACTTGCCGGCCACCAGCCCGATGAAGTGCGCGGCGTCCACCACGAAGGTCGCCTCAACCTCGTCGGCGATAGCGCGGAATCCTTCGTAGTCGAGATTCCTCGAGTAGGCAGAGTATCCGGCGAGGACGATCTTCGGGCGATGCTCCAGGGCCAGGCTACGCACCTGGTCCATGTCGATCAGCTCGGTTTCGGGGTCGACCCCGTAGGCGACGATGTTGTAGTACAGACCGGAGAAGTTGACCGGTGACCCGTGGGTCAGGTGGCCACCCTGGTCGAGGCGCATCCCGAGGACGGTGTCCCCTGGTTCGAGTAGCGAGAAGTAGACGCCCATGTTGGCCTGTGCCCCCGAGTGCGGCTGCACGTTGGCATGGTCGGCGCCGAACAGGCTCTTGGCGCGGTCGATGGCCAGTTGCTCCATCTCGTCGACAACCTGACAGCCCTCGTAGTAGCGCCGGCCCGGATAGCCCTCCGCGTACTTGTTGGTGAAAACCGAGCCCGAGGCAGCCATCACCGCCGGTGAGGCGAAGTTCTCTGAGGCAATCAGGTGGATGCTGGAGTTCTGGCGTTTCAGGTCCTTGCGGATCAATCCTGCGATGTCAGGATCAACCCGTTCAATTGGTTCCATCGAAATCATGACCCCGACAGTAATAAGGCGCCCGGCCGATCGCGCATCGCCGCCCGATTCCTGCCGAATTACCGGATGAGCCGGGTGAGGGATCAGCCTGAGGGGTCGATATCTCCCTCGCGGAGGACCACAAGATCGGTCCCGGTGGCGTCGACGACCGTCGACGCCATCCCACCGCGACAGGAGCCCTCGATGTAGAACGCCACCCGGTCTCCCAGGACCGCTCTCGCCCCGTTGTGGTCGTATGTCTCGGGACCACCGCTCAGGTTGGCCGAGGTGACGGCAAGGGGCCCGGTCTCTGCCAGAAACCCGATGGCCGTATCGTGGTCGGGAACCCTGATGCCCACCGTTCGCGCCTGCTCGCCGCTCACCCAATTGGGGAGGATCACGCGGGGCCGCACCACGAGAGTCAAGGCGCCGGGCCAGAATCGCCCGGCGAGTTCCGCTGCCACGCCTTCGATGACGCCAATCGTCGCAGCCTGGTCGAGGGACGCCGCGAGCAGTCCGATCGGCTTTCCGGCCGGCCGGCCCTTCAATTCGTACAGTCGGGAGACCGCGATCTCGTTGGACGGATCGATCGCCAACCCGTAGACGGTATCAGTGGGCAGCCCAACGATCTCACCGCGATCGATGGCCTCGACCGCCGCTTCGAAGCTCACGGCTTGACTCCGATGACGAAGCGGTCCCTTCCGGCCAGATCCTGTCGGACTACCACGGGGATGCCCGGAAAAGATGAGGATGCAGCGACTCCCTGCTTCTCGCCGATCTCGCACACGACCACGCCTCCGGGGCGAAGCCATTGGGCGGCGGACGCCCCGATCCGCTCGATGACCTCCAGCCCTGAGCGTCCGGACACGAGAGCTACCCGGGGCTCGCGTTTCACATCTTCGGGGAGGCCATCGAACTCGGCCTCGGAGACATATGGCGGGTTGGCCACGAGCAGGTTGACCTTGCCGACCAGGGAAGCGGGCAACGGGTCGAACAGGTCTCCGTTACCGAGATAGATTTGGCTGCCCGTCCGCGCCATGTTCTCCCCGGCCACGTCGATGGCGTCGGGGGATATATCGGTTGCGAAGACGGATGCGGATGGAAAATGCTGCTTCAGGGCTAGAGCTAGAGCTCCCGACCCCGTGCACAGATCGACGATGATCTCGGGAAGGCGGACCATGCGTGCCGCGATCTCGAATAGGGTCTCGGTCTCGGGACGGGGGATCAGAACCCGGGCGTCTACTAGGAGCTCGACCGGGCCGAATTGCGCGGTTCCTTCGATATATTGCAGCGGCTCGCCACCGAGTCGGCGTTGGATCAGTGCTTCGATCGATCCGTTGACCCCGGCTACGGCCTGGAGGCGGCGCAGTTCATGGTCGGGCAGCCTGTCCATTTGCTCAAGTCTGACAGAAGAGGGCCTTTTACCGGGTACCGTCCCCACAAACGGGTCTGGAAATCTGCTCGCGGGCCGATTTGTGAGACAATCATGGCTTGGTTCGTATGGAAAAAGCCAAAGCCGACAGCCCCGGACCGCAGAGAATCCTCGTCGCCGACGACGTCGAGGCGGTCACGACTCTCCTGGTGACCGCTCTCGAGATCGCTGGTTATGAAGTTGTCGTCGCCGATAACGGCCAGAGGGCTTACGAGTTGGGGAAGAGCGGAGAGTTCGATCTTGCCGTTATCGACCAGCTGATGCCCGGCCTTCTCGGTACCGAAATTCTCGGGCGTTGGCAGTCGGAAGGGATTGGCATGCCGGTAATCATGCTCTCCGGGGTGGAAGACGACGACGTGGTCGTGGGAAGCCTCGACTCCGGTGCCATCGACTACGTGCACAAGCCGTTTCGACTCCCCGAGTTGATGGCACGGATCCGGAAGAACCTCAACTAGACCAGCATCGGCCCCGGGGGTCCAGGACACCCGGACCCCCACACTCTGCTCAACCCGGCCCCGATTCTCCCGATATCCACTAGGTAAATGACGAGTTTTGATATCGCAATGGCCGCGGTGACGGTCATGTTCGTGGTGAGCATGGTCCTATTGATCGCCGTGGTCGCGTTCAAGTGGGTGAACGGCCGACGGTTGGCGGCCCACAACGAGAGGCGGATCGCCTACCTCAGGCTTCTCAGCCAGCATGTGGCCGCGCCAGGCTCGACTGGCGAGATCTCGATCCGCCAGGCCGATGACGACGCCTTCATCGACGCTCTCATCGACATCCGACACACCCTGTCCGGAACCTCGATCGAAACGCTCGACGGAGTGGTGGATAGAGCCGGCCTGATCAGCCATCAGGCGAAGAGACTCCGATCCCGGTTCCCGCTAGGGCGCAGACTCCGAGCTGTCGTCTCTCTAGCCGAGATCGGCGATCCAAGGGCGGCGCGGATCCTCATGCACCACCTTTCCGACCGTGTGCCCGAGATCCGGGTGCAAAGCGCACGCGGATTGGCCCGGATGCGCTACACAGCAGCCATCGACGTGATCCTCGACAGGTTTCACGCCGAGACGCCATGGGTCCAATCCCGGTTCGCCGAGACGCTCGCTTTGTTCGGGCGGGACGCGGTATGGCCCCTGACGGCCTGGGTGAGGGTCAATCACAACCAAGATGACAACGGAGTCACCGAGATCATCCGCATCCTGGGCGTCATCGGCGATTCCGAAGCGGGCCCGGCCCTGGCCGAGTTGTTGTACTCGGCAGAAGAGCCAGAGATCCGGATCGCCATCATCGAGACACTCGGGTTGATCGGGGGTCCTCTGGCCCTTCGGCCGTTGCGTCGCATGATCCAATCCGCAGACTGGAGAATCAGGGCAAAGGCCGCCACTGCGTTCAGCAAGATCGGCGATCCTTCGATCAACCCTATTCTCAGGGAGGGTCTCGGTGACCCGTCGTGGTGGATGCGGAGGAACTGCGCTGCCGCTCTCGCTGCCCTTCCCGGCGGCATCGATCTCCTATATGAAGCCATCGGGGCTCCCGACCCGTTCACCCGCGATGCCGCGGCAGAAGCCCTGGCGGATTGTGGCGAGCTGATTGCGGCCCGGGACAGGCTCGAGGACGGCTCGGCGGACCCCCGCGATGTCAAGCTGGTGAGCTACATGCATACCCCGGAGCCGCTCGCCTCATGATTCTCGCAATCATGGAATGGGTTGGTTACGCGATCCTTGCCTACTTCGTCCTCATGCAGCTCTACATGTTCTATCTCGCTTTGCGCTCGGCCACGGTGCTCCGTAAGTCTCACCACCTCGACCGATTCGGCCGGGTCGGTGAAATGCTCTCCAGCCACCGGGTGCCTCCGGTCTCGATAGTCATCCCCGCCTACAACGAAGAACAGGGGATTGTCGAAGCTGTCCGCTCGATGGCGATTGTGGGGTACCCGCGCCTCGAAATCGTCATCACCAACGACGGCTCGTCCGATGACACCCTGCGTCGCCTCATCGAAGCATTCGATATGGAAAAGGTCCGTATCCCGTACCGGCCCGACATCAAGACCCAACCCGTGAAGGCAATCTACCGGACCCACAGCCCGATCCGGATCACGGTCATCGATAAGGAAAACGGTGGGCGCGCCGACGCTCTGAACGCCGGCATCAACGCAGCCCGCTATCCCTTCGCTCTTTGCACCGATGCCGATGTAATCCTCGACGCCAACTGTTTGATCCGGTCGATGCGCCATGTGGTCGAGGACCGGGAGCGGACCATCGGTGTCGGCGGGAACATCAGGCCACTGAATGGAAGCCGTCTGGAGCTGGGCCATCTCGTGGAGGCCACGGTGCCCAAGAAGATGATTCCGCGGATGCAGGTTCTTGAATACCTGCGCACATTTGTCACCAGCCGCCCGGCGTGGTCCGACATGAACGCTCTGCCATTGGTGTCTGGGGCGTTCGGAGTCTGGAAGCGGTCGGCTTTGATCGACGTCGGGGGATTCAGCGCAGGGCACATGGGTGAGGACATGGACCTGACGATGCGCCTCCATCGGTTCCACCTCGATCGGAACATCCCATACCGGATCGTGTACGAGCCATCAGCTGTCATCTGGACCGAGGTTCCCGAAACGGCAGCGGTGCTCCGGAGGCAGAGAATCAGATGGCACAGGGGCTTGATGACTGTTGTCTCCGACTTCAGGAAGCTGCCGTTCCGGCCCCGCTACAACACACTGGGCATGGTCACCTGGCCCGGGATGGTGTTGTTCGAGTATCTGGCCCCGATCGTGGAGTTCACCGGCTGGTTCCTGATCCCCGCGGCGTGGTTCTTCGGAGCTCTCGAGATGCCTCTGCTCGTCGCGTTTCTCCTGCTTGCATATGGCGTAGGGGTGATCAACTCGCTGATGGCCATCCTCCTCGATGAGTCCTTCGGCTACTACAACAGCGCCAAGGACATTGCACGGCTGGTGGTGATGGCCCTCGTCGAGAACTTTGGTTTCAGGCAGCGGACCGTTTTCTGGAGGATCCGGGCCCTGTTCGGCGGGAAATCCACCAGGGTGTGGGGCAACATGGAACGCCGCGGGGTAGCGAACCTGGGCGCCAGCCCATCCAAAGCCGCTTAGGCCTCTCCCCCATCGGCGAGAAGCCGCGCCTGCTCATCTGCAGCGAGAGCCTCGACGAACTCGTCGAGCTCCCCGTGGAGGACGTAGTCGAGCCGCTTGATCGTCAATCCGATTCTGTGGTCGGTGACCCGGTTGTCCTTGTAATTGTAGGTGCGGATCTTCTCAGAGCGGCCACCGGTCCCCACCTGGTCCCGCCGCGCACCTGCGAGTTCCGCCTGGCGCCGCTCCAGTTCCATCTGGTAGAGACGGGCACGGAGGATGCGAAAGGCCTTCTCCTTGTTCTGGAGCTGGCTCTTCTCGTCCTGACATGTCACGACCAATCCGGTGGGCCCGTGGGTGAGCCGCACGGCCGAATCGGTGGTATTGACCGACTGCCCCCCCGGGCCAGTGGACCGGTACACGTCGACCTTCACATCGTTCACGTCGAGCTCGACCTCCACCTCGTCGGCCTCAGGCAACACCGCAACAGTGGCCGTCGAAGTGTGGACCCGACCCTGGGACTCGGTCTTCGGCACCCGCTGCACCCGATGGACCCCCGCTTCGTATTTCATCTTGGAATAGGCGCCGCGACCCTTGACGGCAATCGTAACTTTGTCGAAGCCTCCGGCCTCATTGGGTGAGGACTCGATCGTCTCGGTCTTGAAACCGAGCCTCTCTGCGTATTTCTCGTACATCCGCAAGAGGTCCCCCGCCCAGATCGATGCCTCGTCACCGCCGACACCAGATCTGATTTCGACGAGGACATCTCGGTTGTCGTTAGGGTCGGTGGGCGTGAGGGCGACCTTGATCCGGGCTTCGAGTTTGTCGATCTCGGCCGTGAGATCTCGCGCCATCTGGGCCATGTCGGGGTCCGATGACATCTCTTTCGCTTCGGCCAGGTCGGACTGGGCATCACGCCAGCGCCGGATGTCGGCAACCACATCCTTCAGATCGGAGTGTTTCTTGCCCAGTTCTGCCAACTGGTCGGAATCGGCCAAGACCTCGGGGTCGCCCAGCATGTTCTCCACGGCGACGAAGGCATCTTCGATCTCGGTGAGGCGCCTGGCAAAGCTTTCGTCCATCAAATGTCTTCTCCGGCGCTTGCCACCGAAACCTGCCGCCTGGCTTCGACAGCAGCATCGGGAACCCCGCCCCGGCTGATCGCGTCGGAAAAGGCGTCGTCGTCGAGAGCAACGATGAGGCTGGCAATCGCCACTTCGATCTGGTCGTCGGCCGGGGCCCTGGTGGTCAGCTTCTGCAGCCAGAGCCCGGGCGCTGCGAGCGCTCTGGCGAGGAGATCCTCACCTCGGGTACCTGAATACCGGATGAGCTCGTAGCTGGCCGCGGCGATGAGCGGGATGCCGAGGAGGCGTGAAGCCACCAGAAACACCCAGCCGTGCTGGCCGAGGAAGGAGAAAAGGAGGATGGAGCCGAGCACAACGATCATCAAAAAGCTGGTTCCACATCGGGGGTGTTCGGGGGGATAACGACGGACCGATTCGATACTGAGGGGCTCACCTGCCTCGTATGCATAGATCGACATATGTTCGGCGCCGTGAAACTCGAAGACCCGACCGATCTCCTCCGAACGCCCGATCAGCCACACATATCCGACAAATAGCACCAGCCGGAGGACACCTTCAACCACACCAAACAGGACGTCGTTGTCTCCTGACACGAGGTCGGCCGCAGCGGCAGGGGCCAGAATGAACAGCCCGGCGAAGATGACAAGGGCAATTGCCATCGTGGATCCGATTTCCCATCGAGACAGCGGCTCTTCTTCGTCACCCGATGCTTTCTGTGCCGACCATGAGAGAGCGCGGAACCCGAGGGACAACGACTCGCCCAGGACGAGGATTCCTCTGATCAGCGGCACCCTGGCCAGCTTGCTGCGACTGGAGAGGCGCGGCAGGTCGTTGCGGCGGGCGACAATCGTGTCGTCGGGTTGGCGCACAGCCACCGACCATGCAGTCGGGGCGCGCATCATCACCCCTTCGATGACTGCCTGGCCTCCGACCGTCTTGGCCGGATCGATGTGTTCGCTCACAGGTGGAGCGGAACGGTCACTCGGTTGCAGAGCCCTCGTCCCCGTCCGACCCACCGGAAGCCTTGGTGAAGGCCGTCTTGCCGTAGCGCTTCTGGAAGCGCTCGACGCGACCACCAGTGTCGACAAGCTTCTGCTTGCCGGTGAAGAACGGGTGGCACTCGTTGCAAAGCTCGACGCGCATGTCGCCGGGCTTGGTGCTGCGGGTCTGGAATGTGTTGCCGCACGAGCAGGTCACTGTCGTTTCGGCATATGTGGGATGAATATCTGCCCTCATCATGTCTCCTGAATCAAGATGTGCTCTTCGCCACTTCGGTGAGGAACTCTTCGTTCGTTTTCGTGGTCTTGAGCCGGTCGATGAGAAGTTCGATCGCAGCTCCCGGTTCCAACGCCAGCAACACTCGACGAAGCTTCCAGACTTGCTCCAGCTCCTTGCGGTCAAACAACAACTCTTCTTTTCTTGTTCCCGAAGCTTCGATGTCGATCGCCGGGTAGATCCGCTTGTCGGCAAGGCGCCGGTCGAGACGGAGCTCCATGTTCCCGGTACCTTTGAACTCCTCAAAAATCACTTCATCCATCTTCGACCCGGTTTCGACTAGAGCTGTGCCGAGGATGGTCAATGAGCCGCCCTCCTCGATGTTCCTGGCCGCACCGAAGAAGCGCTTCGGCGGGTAGAGGGCCTGTGAGTCGACACCACCGGAGAGGATTCTTCCCGACGCCGGTGTCGCCAGGTTGTGGGCTCGGGCGAGACGGGTGATCGAGTCGAGGACGATTACCACGTCGGTTCCGACCTCGACCATGCGCTTGGCCCGCTCGATTGCCAGCTCGGAGACCTGAGTGTGCTCCTCAGCGGGGCGGTCGAATGTGGAGTAGATGACCTCACCCTTGACCGATCGCTGCATGTCGGTGACCTCTTCGGGCCGTTCGTCGACGAGGACGACCATGAGGTAACACTCCGGATTGTTCTCGGTGATCGACTGAGCTACTTCCTGGAGGACCGTCGTCTTACCGGCTTTGGGCGGCGAGACAATCAGGCCACGCTGCCCCTTGCCGATGGGGGCGATGAGATCGACGATCCGGGTGAGGATGTTGTTCTGCTTGCCTTCCACCTCGAGACGGAGTCGCTGGTCGGGGAACAGAGGTGTGAGCGACTCGAACTTGGGCCGCTGCATCGCCTCGTCGGGCGAGATGCCGTTGACGCTGTCGATCCGGACCATTGCCGGGAACTTCTCTTTGGAGCGGGGCGGGCGAATCGGCCCGGAGACGAGATCGCCTTTGCGGAGACGGAATTTGCGCACCTGGTTGGCCGACACGTAGACGTCTTTGTCGCCGGGGAGGTAGCCGGTTACCCGCAAAAAGCCATAACCCTCGGGAAGGATGTCGAGCAGGCCCTCGCGGACTTCGAGATCGCCCTCGGGGATCTGCTCGTCGTCACGCCCACCGCCGCGGCGGCTGCGCTGCCGGCGACGGTTGCCCTGCCCGTCGCTGCTATTCGACTGCTGGCCGCCGCCTCTGCCATTGGACTGGCCACGTTCGGAGTTGTTGTTGTCGTCATCATCAGAATCGTCATCATCGTCAGAGTCGTCGCTAGACGACGGGCGTTCGCTTTTCTCGGCGCGAGGCGTCGCCTGGGGCAGATCGACGTTTTCGGTCGGCTCGCCCTCGACAACCTCTCCTGCCTCCATGAGAGCGGAGATCAGTTTCGACTTCTGCAGGCCATCGGTGTCGATGCCGACTGCCGAGGCAATCTGCCTCAATTCGTCAATGGCTTTGCCCTGAAGTTGAGCTCTAGTGGTCATTTGATCCTTCACGATTGGTCCCTGTGGGAAATCGGATCGGGAAGCTCCGAGAACAAAAGGGCATACCTCTTGGAGAAGCCTGAGTGTGGAATGGCGCCGATGTCCCGTGGCATCCGCGCGAGCAACATGGTAGTCCCTACTTTTATTTGCGCAAAGCAATCCGCGAAGCTGTTCCCCCGAAGACGAAGTCGCACGGGGGAAAAGTCCCTGCCGGCCCGAAAGGGCCGGGAGGTAAGGGGGGCTGAGAGTCGCCAAGTTGAGAGTGGTCGTTGCTCAAGCAGCGTTGGTGGGAACGCCCCACCCTCCCCTCCGACCTCCGGTCGGAGGTACT
>JBBDMR010000007.1:0-8142 GCA_040878225.1 Acidimicrobiia bacterium | reverse complement strand
CTCCACCGGTTCGTGGCATGGCGACACCAAGTCAGACGAGCCGACGATCGACGTCCAAAAACTCGCGTTCGAGGTCATGTACCGGATCAGCCAGGTGACTCCGGTGACCCCCACCGCGGTGATCAGCGTGGCGCTGCTCGCCGAACGAGGCAAAGCCCAGACCCCCGAGCACCTCGCCGGCCACTGCCGGGAGCTGCAGCACTTCCTGGGAGCCAGATCGGTCCCCACCACGGAGTCACTCGTCTTCGACCAGGTGGGCCGGACCGGACAGATCCTGGAACGACTCGCCGAGCACGACAACGTGTCCTCTCACGAAGCACTGGGAAGGACCGTGTTCTGGTGTGACGACGAGCAGAAGATCCGGGTCTCCTACTACCGCAACATGATCGTCCACTACTTCTTGAACCGGGCGATTGCCGAGGTCGCGCTTGGCGAGCTCATCGACGACCCCGACCTCTCTGTAGGCAGCTTCAACGAGAAGGCCCTCGACTTGAGAGACCTGCTGAAATTCGAGTTCTTTTTCCCCGAAAAGGACGAGTTCGTCGAGCGCCTCTCAGCCGACATCGACACCGACGTCCCCGGCTGGAAGAACATGCTCCTGACTTCGGGCCCTGCTGAGGTGCTCGAGAAGATGGGAAGGAAGGTTGCAGGGTGGGCGCTGCTTCCCTTCCTCGACGCTTATCAGATAGTCGGGGATGAACTGGAGAGCCTGAATCGCCCGTATAACGAGAAACGATTCCTCAAGGACTCCCTGGACCGTGCCCGCATGTACCGCATCGAGGACGCAACGATCAGTGGCGAAAGCGCCAGCCAGGTCCTCTTCAAGTCTGCTCTCCGCCTTGCCGAGAACCGCAGCCTCCTCGACGACTCGGATGGCGTTGAGGAGCGCCGGATAGAATTCGCCAGCAGCATCAGAGAGAAGCGAGCGCTGGCGAGCGAGCTCACCTGGGGAGGTTAGGCCGCGGCTTCTTCTTCGAATATTTCTCCCTGGCCAGGCGGATCCTCTCCTCGGATGAGAGTGCCTTGCCCGTCTCGAAATCGGACATTTCGAGGTTGTCGATTGCCAGCAGCTTGCCCGGGTCTGGTGCCGGCTCCAGCGGGGGAAGCTCGGGGACAGGGCGTTCCGGCTGCCTTTTCTTCTTTGCCGACTCCGTCGGCGAAGGGACATAGGGGGTAGGGGTTTTGCCTAGCGCGATGGTGGTGGGCTTGGTCATGGCCCGGCGCGTCCCGGTGGGCGTCGTCGGAGCGGAGAAGGTGTCGGCCCTGGTGCGGGCTTCCCGCGCCCGTCTCCGCATCACGCTCCCGGCAAAGAGGAAAGCCAACGCGGGAAAGATTGCACCGGTGAGATCGGTATCGAAACCCGAGTTGAGGTTTCTGATCACGCCGAAGGCGATTGCGCCCGCCCAGAAAAGCCCGACAAGTGTGAACACCCGGCTCAGACAACCTGTCGCCGCCGCCTGCACATTGTCGTTGTTGGTCATTCCGGCCTCCTGCCCATCACGATAGAGCCAATGGCAGAAGCCTGACCAACCGTCGGCTCGGCACAACAGAACCAGCTCTCGCTGAGGCGTGGCACCTGAACTTCGGATGGCAACAGCTCGCCGAGGTCCTGACCCGTCACCGACGTCGCCATCTCCCACATTGCCAGCATGGTGGTGTGGGTGTCCTGCTGGCAGTCAGATGCATCGGCGGCGATGCGATCGAGCTCCTTCTGCAGCCGCTCGGCCTCCGGTGATTCGAAGTTCCATCGCCAGGTGAGTGCTTCGGGGTCGAAGTGGGTGAGATGGGGCCGCATTTCGGGTCGATCCACAAGCAAAGAGCCCTCCGGGATCAAGACCTTGATCGCCATCTGCACCGGATCGACCGCTGCCGTCAAGCCCTCGGATGCGAGAAATCTGAAGATGCCCGCAACGTCGTCTGTTGTGGTCCACGGGAGGAAGGGGAGCCAGGTGGGTCGGAGGTGGACCCCTGCTCCACGAATCACGCCAACCGCTTCCGACATGTCCGCAACCGTGTGTCCTTTGTCGAGAATCCGCAGGGTGGTGTCGTCGACGCTCTCGAATGCGCTCACGACGAAGAGCACACCGAGATCGGCCAACTCCGGCCATAGTTCGCGGTGGTTGAGAATGTGCTCGACCTTCACCGTCACGTCGAAAGTGAGCTCAGGGTGGGCAGTATGTGCCGCCCTGAGGAGAGCCATCGAATAGGCCGGTGCATTGAGGAAGTCAGGATCGGAGAAAGTGATGTGCTCCGCGCCCATCGAAACGAGCTGACCGATGTCACCGAGAACTGGCTCCTGGCCGACAACACGCATTCTCCCGTCGTAGACCGCCGGAATCGGGCAATGACGGCACCGGTGCCGGCAGCCATGCGAAGCTTCGACGGCCGCGGCGAGCCGCGCTCTGCCGTCGTGCTCGAGCCGGGCGTAGCGGTCGAGTCCCGGCAGTCCGGAGCGGTCGGGTACCAGAAATTCAGACTTCCCGAGATTGACCAGCACCGTTTGTTCGACCGGACCCGACCGGGTGGCCCATTCGACGAGACCCGGCTCATATTCACCACACAGGATGACATCTGTGATGGTGCCCAGATTGCGTTCCTTGCCGACGTCTGCGTAGAGACCGTAAAAGGCGATCGGGAGGTTTGGTTTGAGCTCACGCACACGGGTCGCAGCCCCGACTGCGAGGCGCATTGCGGTATGCATCGGCACCGAGAACGCGACCGCGTCGACAGCATCGAGAAGCGACGGATCGAAATCTTCGATCGACAGGTCGACACACACCGTCTCGACCCCGCCGGCCTTGAGCGCTGCGGCCGGTGAGGCCAGGTGAATCGGCTGATGTCCCAGCTCATATGTCGAAACCAGCAATACGGCCACGCCCCGATTGTAAAGAGCCGTGCCCGGTAACCTCGGGCGAAAGTGATGAAGGACCAAACGTTGGCCGGCCTCAACTGGCGGGATCATGGAGGAAGCGGGGACACTCTCGTCCTGGTCCATGGGCTCGGCGGTTCGTTGATCAACTGGGATGCGGTGGGGCCACGGTTCGCCCGACACCGCAGGGTGGTTGCACCCGACCTCCCCGGTTTCGGGCTGTCGCCGCCCCGGGACGACTACCGTCTCCGCACCCATGTGGCGGCTCTTGCGGACTTCATCGAGGAGTTCGGCGCCCCGGTGGCACTCATGGGCAACTCGATGGGTGGCCTCATCTGTGAGCTGCTCGCGGCCGAACGCCCGGACCTGGTAGACCGGCTCATTCTCGTCTCTCCGGCGACCCCACCCCGCCTCCCCGATCCGAGGCTGGATTGGCCGACGGTCACCCGCCTCGCCATCGAGGCGATTCCCGGAGTTGGCTCGGCCTTCGGACGTCTGGTCATGTGGAAGTACGACCCTGAGGAGGTCGTCCATCTCGGTTTGGAAGCGATAACCCACGACCCCTCACGGATCCCACCCGAGATCGTGGCCAGCTTCGTCGAACTGGCGCGCGAGAGGTTTACCTACCCGTGGACGGTCACCGCCATGAACCAAACCGCCTACTCGATTGCGATGCTCTATCGGCGCCCCAGGGACTTCGTCAGGGCGATCCGGCGGATTCAGGCCCCCACCCTGGTGGTCCACGGTGTCGAAGACCGGATCGTCTCGCCAACTGCCGTCGAATGGCTGGCCTCGCTGCGGGCTGACTGGACCCTGGTGCAGATGGAGGACACGGGCCACACCCCGCAGCTCGATGCCCCCGTCAGGTTCGCCGGTATCGTCGAAGACTGGCTCCAAGCAGACCGGGAAGCCTTGGGAATACGTAGCGGCCAATCTCACTAACCTGAGAACATGGCAGGCGACTTGAGCAGGACACTCGACGACGAGTACATCCACCAGATCCCGGATCGCGATCCAGTCGAAACCAGGGAATGGCTCGACTCCCTCGACGCCGTCGTCACCGAATACGGCCCGGTTCGCGCCCGTTACCTGATCGCCAAGCTCCTCGAGCGGGCCCACGAGACGACCGTCGGCGTCCCCGGAGCGGTCCGCACCCCCTACATCAACACCATCCCGCCCGAAGAAGAACCTGAATTCCCCGGCGACGAGCACATCGAGCGCAGGATCCGCCGTTTCATCAGGTGGAATGCGGCAGTGATGGTGATCAAGGCAAACCACCGTGAAAAGGGAATCGGCGGGCACCTCAGCACTTTCGCCTCGTCGGCGACCCTCTACGAAGTCGGTTTCAACCACTTCTTCCGGGGTCGGGGCGCCGAAGGTGGAGGCGACTATGTCTACTTCCAGGGCCACGCCGCCCCCGGCATCTACGCACGGGCATTCCTGGAGGGTCGGCTCGAGGAAAAGCACCTCGACAACTTCAGGTTCGAGATCGGCGGAGACGGCCTGTCTTCGTACCCGCACCCGAGGCTGATGCCCGAGTTCTGGGAGTTCCCGACGGTTTCGATGGGAATCGGGCCGATCAACTCGATCTACCACGCCCGCTTCAACAAGTACCTACACAATCGCGGTCTGGACGACACCTCGAAATCGCGGGTGTGGTGTTTCATCGGCGACGGTGAGACCGACGAGCCGGAGACCCTCGGTGCCATCTCCCTTGCCGCCCGTGAGGGGCTCGACAACCTGACCTGGGTCATCAACTGCAACCTGCAACGCCTCGACGGGCCAGTTCGCGGCAACGGCCAGATCATCACCGAGCTGGAAGCTGTGTTCCGCGGGGCCGGGTGGAACGTGATCAAGGTGATCTGGGGCTCGGGCTGGGACGATCTCCTCGCCAAGGACAGCGACGGCGCCCTCGTCAACCTGATGAACTCGACGGTCGACGGTGAGTATCAGCGCTACAAAGCCGAAGACGGGGCGTATGTTCGCGATCACTTCTTCGGTAAGGACCCCAAGACCAAAGAGCTCGTCTCCGACATGAGCGACCAGGACATCTGGGCCCTGCGCCGGGGCGGTCTCGACTATCGCAAGGTCTACGCGGCGTACAAGGTCGGCACCGAGCTCGACAACGGCAAACCCACAGTGATTCTCGCCAAGACGATCAAAGGCTGGACTCTCGGCCCCGACGTCGAAGGCAGGAACGCAACCCATCAGATCAAAGAGCTGACCAACAAGCAACTCCAGGTGCTCAGGGAGACACTCCACCTCGAGGACGACATCCCGATCGAGTCTCTGGAGGGAGATGCAGTTCCCCGGTACTTCCGGCCCCAGCCGGGGACCCCGGAGCACGACTATCTCGTGAATACGAGGGATCGGCTCGGAGGATTCCTCCCGAAGCGCAATACAGAGATCACCCAACCGCTCACCTTGCCGGATGACAGCCACTTCGAAGAGGTCTTTGCAGGTTCGGGCAAGGTCGAGGCCTCGACCACATCCGCATTCACCCGCCTGTTGCGCAACCTGTCCCGGGCCGACGGCTTCGGCGACCGGGTGGTTCCAATCGTCCCCGACGAGGCGCGGACCTTCGGGATGGACTCACTGTTCAGAGAGTTGAAGATCTACGCATCCAAAGGCCAGCTCTACGAGCCGGTTGACGCCTCCATGCTCCTTTCGTATTCGGAGAGCCAGGATGGCCAGATCCTCGAGGAGGGCATCACCGAGGCCGGATCGCTGGCGTCGTGGACGGCGGCGGCGACTTCCTACAGCACCAGGGGAATCCCGATGGTGCCTTTCTTCATCTTCTACTCGATGTTCGGCTTCCAGCGGGTAGGCGATCTCATCTGGGCCGCAGCCGACGCCCGCTGCCGGGGCTTCCTCCTCGGCGCCACCGCGGGCCGGACCACTCTCCAGGGTGAAGGCCTCCAGCATCAGGACGGGCACAGCCTGGTCCTAGCTTCGACGGTGCCGGTGTGCGAGACCTACGACCCCGCCTTCGCCTATGAGGTGGGGACCATCATCGAAGATGGGATCAGGCGGATGTACGGGCCCGATCCCGAGGATGTGTTCTACTACCTGACTCTCTACAACGAGAACTACCAGCAGCCCGCCCGACCCGAGGGCAGCAGAGACGGGATCCTCGAAGGCCTCTACCGCTTCTCGGAGCGAAAAGGGTCAGGCTCGCCGGCAACGATCCTGTTCTCGGGCACGGCCAACCTCGCCGCGCGGGAGGCTGCCGGAGACCTCGCCGAGCACTACGGCGTGGACGCCGAACTCTGGTCGGCGACCTCCTATAAGAAACTCCGCGAAGAAGCATTGCGGATCGAACGCTGGAACCGTCTCCACCCCGGCGAACAACAGAAGAAGGCCCGGGTGACTGCAATTCTCGAAGACTCATCTGGCCCGATCGTGGCTGTCTCCGACTACATGATCATGGTTCCCGACCAAATCTCGCGCTGGGTCCCGCGCAGTTACACCATCCTCGGAACCGATGGTTTCGGGCGATCGGATTCGCGGCCCGCACTCCGCGAGTTCTTCGAGATCGACAAGGGCCACATCGTCGTGGCCGTGTTGTCCAGTCTCGCCAAGGAGGGCACGGTGCCACTAGACCGGGTGTCGGAGGCGATGCAGCGCTACGGGATCGACCCCGACACGGTGGACCCAGCCACGGTGCACTGATGGGGGTTCGGCTCACCCCACCCGAGATGACCGGGTTGCCGGATGAGGCGGTGTTGATCGATGTCCGGGAGGCGTCGGAGCGGCGCGCCGGGCACATCGAAGACCGTGCCCACATTCCGATGGGAAACCTGATGGGCTCATTGCCGGACGAGTTTCCCGAACGTGACCTCGAAATCGTCTTCTACTGCGCCACCGGTGCGCGATCGGCGATGGCTGCCGCCTTTGCGACAAACATGGGGTACAGCCGCACTTCTTCCCTCGAGGGCGGCATCGAGGCGTGGGTGATGGGCGGCCAGCCGTGGGTGAACCCCAGCGAGCTCAGCGACGACCAGATCCAGCGATACCAACGCCACATCTCTCTTCCCGATGTGGGCGTCGGCGGCCAGTCCCGGCTGCTCAGCTCGAGGGTGGCAATCGTCGGCGCCGGAGGGCTGGGCTCACCGGTTGCCCTGTACCTGGCGGCGGCAGGGGTGGGCACCATCGGCATAATCGACGGCGATACGGTCGACGCGAGCAATCTGCAGCGTCAGATAATCCACGACATCGCCCATGTCGGCACCTCCAAGACCGAATCCGCCAGAGAGCGGATCACCGGCCTCAACCCCGACGTCAAGGTCGAGGTCCACGACGAGCGCCTGAACGCCTCTAACGCTTTGCGGATCCTCGCCGGGTACGACGTCGTGGTCGATGCCACCGACAACTTCCCCACCCGGTACCTGGTCAACGATGTCTCGCTCCATCTCAGGATTCCCGTGGTTCACGCTTCGATCTACCGCTTCGAGGGCCAGGTCTCTGTTTTCGACCCCTACCACGGGCCCTGTTACCGCTGTGTCTTCCCCTTGCCGCCACCATCTGACATCGCCGCGACCTGCGACACCGGCGGTGTCCTCGGGGCGCTTCCCGGAGTGGTCGGCACCCTTCAGGCCACAGAAGCCCTGAAACTCGCCCTCGGCATCGGCGAGCCGCTGGTGGGGAGGTTGATGCTCTACGACGCGCTGGCGCAACGGACCTCGGAGCTACGGATTGACCGGGATCCGGGATGTGCTGCCTGCGGCGACGAGGGTCATCCGCCGGCGCTGGTCGACTACGACGACGCCTGTCGCCCGGCTTGAGCCCGGTCCACTTACCGGCAGACGCGATCGCAGCAATGCTTGCCCACGCCGGGAACAGCGCACCGGAGGAGTGCTGCGGGCTGATCGCCACCGATGGCACCGGAGAGATCCGGTTCGTCTATCCCCTGGCCAACGCGGATCGGTCTCCCACCTCGTTCACGATCGATCCCGATGAGTCATACGGTGCCTTCATGCACGCCGACCGCAACGGCTGGTCGATCGGCGGCGTGTTCCACTCCCACCCCACCGGGCCCGACTTCCTCTCGGAACGGGACATCCTGGAGACCGCTGATCCCGGATGGTTCCATATCCTGGTCTGCCCCGACGGTCTCCGCGCCTTCAGAATCGAAGCCGGCCAAGCCGAAGAGATCCCGATCATCGGTTTCTGATCTCAGCTCGCCGGCCGTCTCTCCCTCCGCTTGCAACTCTCCCTCGCTTGCAACTCCCTCCGCTTGCAACTCCCTCCGCTTGCAACTCTCCCTCCGCTTG
>JBBDMR010000006.1:0-8239 GCA_040878225.1 Acidimicrobiia bacterium | reverse complement strand
GCCAGCGGGTGCTGATGGTGGACCGTGCGCCCGCCGGGGCGGATACCACCTCGACGCACGCCCTCCTCCGCTCCGGGGTCCTTCAGCTGAAGCGCTGGGGCCTGCTCGATCGAGTGATCGAATCCGGCACACCGGCAATTCCGCGCGTGACCCTTGGGTTCGGCTCGGATCTGGTGCCAATCGATCTGAGTGACGATTACGGCGTCGACTCGCTGTATGCCCCCAGGAGGACGGTTCTCGACCCGATCCTTGTCGACGCTGCAATTGAAGCCGGGGTGGACTATGTCGAACGGTGCCGGGCGAAGTCACTGGTCAAGGATTCCGATGGCACGGTGCGGGGAGTGGTGCTCGACGCTGACAGTGGAGAGGTCACGATTGGGGCACGAATGGTGGTTGGTGCCGACGGTGCCTGGTCCAAGATGGCGAAATGGGTTCAGGCGCCGACTTACAAACAGTATCCGGGCACCAACACCGTCTACTACGCCTACTACCGCGGCATCGAGACCCACGGGGTCTACTTCCAGTTCACCCCGGGCGTGACCGCCGGGCTGATCCCGAGCAACGACGACCTCGTGTGCGTCTACGGGGGGTGGCCGAAAGACAGGGCGACCGGGTTCCGCGATGAGCCCGATGCTGGCTTCGAAAGCATCGTGGGGTCGGCCCACCCGTTGCTTCAGAATGCGATGGCGGGCGGGACCAGGGTCAGCCAGTTCCGTGGAGTTCAGGGCCTTCCTGGTTTCCTCCGGAAACCGGGTGGACCCGGGTGGGCGCTCGTGGGCGACGCCGCCTATACCAAGGACCCGGTGTCGGCCCACGGTATCAGCGACGCGCTCCGGGACGCCGAACTCTGTGCGTGTGCCGTCGATGTCTCCTTGACCGATCCCGGCGAAGCCGCCGCGGCCTTCGATCGTTACCAGAAGGTCAGAGACGAGCTGTCTTCGGGGATGCTCGCTTGGAGCGCCGAGTTGGCCGCCTACAAATGGGACGCAGGACGCGCATCACAACTGATGAAGAATCTCAGCGGTGCGGTAAAAGCCGAATGCGAAGCCCTGCTGAACGGGGTCGGAATGCCCATGCCCGCAGTGTGAGTCCTCTCCCGCTTGCCGCCATTCCCCCGGTCTACCATCCGGGCACCAACCACCTGATGGAGGTGCCCGAATGGGCACGCCGACTCTGCAAATCCGACCTGGCAATCCCGATTTTCTCGACCTCCCTTGGGAGGTACCGATCAGCGATTGGACACATGACCGCCTGGTGACCATGCCCACCGGGGTGCACCGACACCCGATCGTCTTTGTTGCGTACGACGAGGGTGTCTACGCCATCAAGGAGATGCCGGTTCGGGTGGCCACGAAGGAGTATCAGGTGCTGGTGGCTCTTCAGGAGCGGACCCATCGGGCGGCGACTCCCGCTGGCTTGGTCAAGAGAACGTGGCTCCATCCGCACGATGAGCCGTCGGGCGCCGTCGTGACTCGGTTCGTGGAGCACGCCTTTCCGTACCGGCGACTTGTCTCGGGTCTCGGCTTCGGGGATCGTCGGTCCCAGATGCTCGATGCGGTAGCCAGCCTCCTCGTCGAGCTACACATCGCCGGCTGCTACTGGGGCGACTGTTCTCTCTCGAACGTGCTCTACCGGTTCGACGCCGGCTGCATCGAAGCGGTGATGATCGATGCGGAGACATCCGAGCTTCATCCGTCATTGAGCGAGGGACAGCGGCGTCACGATTTGGAGATCATGAAGGAAAACCTCGCTGGCGAAATGTCTGATATCGCGGCGATGAACGAAGCCGATCTCGCCGACGCGGATTTCGAACTCGGCGAGGACATAGCCCGCAGGTATGAGGCACTGTGTGCGGAGATAACCGAACCACTCGTCATCAAAAGGAACGAGGCGTACAAGATCCGGGAGAGGATCAACCGGATCAACGACATCGGCTACTCCGTCCACGACATCGAAATCGAGCCGACCGATGAGGGCGAAGTCGTGACGATGACCCCCAGGGTGGGAGGCCGGACTTTCAACACCGACAAACTCCGTGAGTTGACCGGCATTGAGGCTTCGGAGAATCAGGCAAGGCTCATCCTCGGCGATCTCAACTACTACCTGGCAAAACACCGGGATGTGACTCCTACAGGAAAGAGCGTTGGCACCTTCGAGTGGTTGACCAAGTCATTCGAGCCGCTGGTAAGCGAGATCGCCGAGCACAGGCCCGGTGACGACCCGATTCAGGGGTACTGCGATTTCCTCAACCACCGCATGGAACTTGCCACCGCGCGGGGCGAAGACATACCAAACGAGGAAGCCTTCCAGTCGTGGGTCGACACCGGGTTGCCCGGGTTCCCTCTCGACTCAAAGTGACTGCTCGAAGGGTGGTCAGCCGGCGGCGGCGGCCATCTTCTTGACCCCGACCCGGTCTCCGGTGGTCGGGTCGAAGAAGAGGAGCTTGTCTCCGTCGACGGTCAATTCGAAGGTGTCTCCGTGCTTGACCGAGACATCGGGGCTGACCCGTGCGACGAAGTTGGTCTTGGCGCCCAGTGACTCCGCGGTTTGACCGGTGTCGGCCAGCAACTCCTCGATGTCGGGGGTAACCACAGGGCTCCTGTCCACCGTGAAGTGGATATAGGTGTCGGCCCCCAGCATCTCGGTCACCTCGACGGTGACCTGCATCGCGTGATCGGGGTCGTGGCCGGCAATGGTCGCCGCTTCGAGGTCGCTGGGCCGGAGACCGATAACCAGCTCGGTGCCCACCATATTCTCGAGTCCCGGGTGCTTGTCGAGCGACTTCTTACCCACCTGGACCCTTGCGTTGGGCAGAACCGCATAGACCTTGTCGCTTTCGGTCTCGAGATGACCGTAGCTGAGGTTCATGGCCGGGCTGCCGATGAAGCCTGCAACGAAGAGGTTGTCCGGGCTGTTGTACAACTCTGTCGGCGGGCCCACCTGCTGGAGGTTGTAAGGCGCTCTCGGGGAAACTGCGCGCAGCACCGCAACCCGGTCACCGAGGGTCATTGCCTCGACCTGGTCGTGAGTCACGTAGACGGTTGTCGTCCCGAGCCGTGCGTGAAGCCTTTCCAGCTCGGACCGCATCTGGACACGAAGCTTGGCGTCGAGGTTAGACAGCGGCTCATCCATGAGGTACGCGGCGGGCTCACGGACGATGGCGCGCCCCATGGCCACACGCTGCCTCTGACCACCGGAAAGTGCCTTCGGCTTGCGTTCGAGGAGGTCACGGATCTCGAGGATGTCGGCGGCTTCGTGGACCCTCTTCTGAATTTGCTCTTTGGGCATTTTGCGCAGCTTGAGCCCGAATGCCATGTTGTCGAAGACGCTCATGTGGGGGTACAGGGCGTAGTTCTGGAAGACCATTGCAATGTCGCGGTCTTTGGGAGGGATATCGTTGACGAGGCGGTCGCCGATTTTCATGGTGCCTTCTGAGATCTCTTCCAGTCCGGCAATCATCCGCAAAATTGTCGATTTGCCGCAACCTGAAGGCCCGACGAGAACCAGGAACTCTCCGTCGTGGATCTCGAGGTCGACGCTGCCGACCGCCCGGGTGCCCCCGTCGTAGATCTTGCCGAGGTTTTCCATGGTGATGGCTGCCATCTCTTGTCACTCCCTATGGATGAAGATTTGACCTGAAACATAGCCGAAATCACCCGGCCCTGGGCGATGAGAAGCGGCCTCACCGGGATCCAGGCCGTTTCTCTCCTTTGAGCCGGTCTCTAGCGCGACCCCACCCGCACTGGCCTACCCTGCCCGCGGTGACCCGACGAGACGAGAACGAATCCACCTCCTCCAGGCGGCGCTGGCTGGCGGTGCTCCTGGCGACGGTGCTGATGTTCCTGTCCCATGTTCTGTTCATCTACGCCCTCGTGGCGGTGTCGGGAGACGAGACGGTCTTCGCCGGCGCATTGCTCGGGATCGGGTTGGGTTTGGTCCCCGGCGTCTTCGCCGTGGCCGCCTTTGTGTCGCAGAACCCCAGGGCGTTTCTCTCCACGCTGGGAGCCAGTGCGCTGTGGCTGGTGGTCACGTTGCCGATTGGTGCGGCCAACCTGCCCGCCGCTTTGGTTGCTGGTTACGGCGCGGGCGGGATCTTCGCATTCCGGCTCGCGCCGATGCATAGCCGCAAGAGCCGGGGGATCGCCGTGATCATTTGCGTTGTCTACGTGATCGCGCTGCAACGCTTGCTTCCGGAAGTGGGCTTGTTTGCGGGAGCGCCGCTGCCCTTTCTCGCGATTGCCCTCGCGGATGTCTATCGGGAGCGCAACGCCGAGGAGGCGGTCAGCCCTTGACGGCTCCCGCAGTCAGGCCGCCGATTATCCGCTTCTGGAAGATAAGCACGAGGACGATCAGCGGGATTGTCACGAGGACAGCCGCCGCCATGATCTCCCCGAAGGGATCTTGACGGGCCACCTGGCCGGAGAATAGGGCGATCGCCACGGGGATCGTCCGTGCGTCGGGTTCGATGGTGGTGAAGGTCAGGGCGAAGAGGTACTCGTTCACGGCTGCGATGAAGGCGAGCAAGCCCGTTGTCACGAGGGCCGGGGCGGTGAGGGGCAAGAGGATCATCCGGAAGGACTGGAACGGCGTTGCCCCGTCGACCTGCGCCGACTGGAGCAGGTCGGTGGGTAATTGTTGGAAGAAAGACGTCAGCACCCACACCGTGAAGGGGAGGGTGAAAAGCATGTATGACAGGATCATCGATGGTATCGCCGGAATTTTGAAGTTGACTATGACGGCATACAGACCGGTCAACACCGCCACCTGGGGGAACATTGTCATCGAGAGGATCAGGTAGAGCGATGGCGCCTTCCCTCGGAATCGGAGCTTGCCCAGAGCGAACCCGGCAAAGGAACCGATGACGAGAGCGATGATGGTCACCGTCACCGCGACAATCGTGCTGTTGCGGATGGCCCGGATGAACGTCTCATTGTCGAAGGCCGCCCGGTAGTTCTGGAGGGTGATCGAGATCTCACCTGTTCCCGGGTCACGGGGAATGAACGTCGCCGGTGTCATCCGCAGTTGAGGCTCGGTCTTCAGTGAAGAGTTGACCGCCCAGTAGAAAGGGAAGAGGAGGAAGACCGCGATGAGGACGAGGAGTGCCCAGAACCCGATCTTCGTCCAGATACTCTTACGCCGGCGTTTCTTGGCGAAATCGACCTCGCGCGCCTCCGCAGCGGCGAGCCCTTCAACGCCTTCGGATGGGGTCAATTCAGTCACTGCCGATCCCCAAGCCCTTGATGTAGATGAAGGCAAAAATGGTGATCATTAAGAAGATAACCACGGAAGCCGCCGACGAATAGCCGAGCTTCTGACTGTCGATTAGCTGGTAGTAGGCGAAGCTGGCCATCGAGTACTTCTTCTGAGCAAAGACGATCTGGAACAGGTCGAATACGCGGAGAGCGTCGAGAGTCCGGAAAACGAGGGCCACCGCAAGCGTCGGCTTGAGGAGCGGGAGGGTGACAGATTTGAACTGGGACCACTTGCTCGCACCGTCAACCTCGGCCGCTTCGTACAGCTCGTTCGGAATCAGGGCAAGCCCGGCGAGAAGCAGCAGTGCCATGAACGGAGTGGTCTTCCACACGTCGATGATGATTGCCGCCGGCAGTTGGAAGGACTCGTCGGCGAGGAATGGAGTCTGCCCATCCGACAGGCCAAGTTTCTGGAACACTACGTTGAAGAACCCCGCCCGGGTGTCGATGAACATCCACTCCCAGATCCGCGACGACACAGCTGTGAGAATCGCCCAGGGGACAAGCATTGCGGCACGCATCGCCCCCCGGCCCCGGAAGGGGACATTGAGTGTCAAGGCGATTCCGAGACCGATCACAGCCTCCAGCGATATGGACGCCACGGTGAAAATCAGGGTGTCGACGATGCTGAGTATGAACTTGGCGTCGGTTGCCCCCAGTACGTATTGGCTCCCGAAGAACCCGAAGGTGAACACCTCGCTATACCGACGAGGCTGACGGGGGAGCACCGAGACGGGCGACTCGAACTCTGCATCACCCGTGTCCGGGTCGATCACGGGGTCGCCCGTTGCCTCGTCGACCTTGTGAGGCAGTTCGACGACGGTCAAGCTGAGCAGGTCGGAATAGTTCTGGAGGCCGATGAAGTTCGGCTCCGCTGCGCTGGCGAAAGTGTCGTCAGTGAGGCTCGAGTAGAAGACAGAGCCAAGCGGATAGAAGGCGATGGCCAGCAGGACCAGCAGGGTTGGCACAAGCAGCAAATAGGCAAGCTTCTGCTCGCCTTTGGCCAGTTCGGTCTGGCGCTTCCGCTTGGGCTTCTCTGGTGCTGCGACGGCCAACGTGAGTCCTCCGAACCCGTATACAAGCACAAGAGGGTGGCATCGTGCAGGGAGAACGCCGGCCGGACCCAAAAAAAGAGGGAGGGCCCACTGGGCCCTCCCTTTCAATTGGTCGCTTCGTTGTTTACGGGCTGCCGGTCTCGAATCCGGTCTGATCGACCAGGTCGAGCTCCAACTCGAGGATGGCATCCTCGGCGTCGGCGCTACCGGTAAGCACGTCGTGAACCGCGTTGAAGAACAACGACGAGACCGCCGCGTACTCCGGCGCAGTTGCTGTCGAGGGTCGCGCTACTGCGTTCGTGAACACATCGAACAGGCTCGCGAAGAACGGGTTCGCCTCGATGACTTCGGCGTCGTCGTACAACGTCTCGATCGTCGGGTTCAGCGAGTAGTTGATTGCCCGTCGCTTCTGCTCCGACTCGCCAGCCATGAAGAAGGCGAGTTGAGCTGCCTCCTCAGGATGCTCCGAGTATGCGGAGACGGCTAGCTGCCATCCACCAAGGGTGGCTGCGCTCTGGCCGGCTGTCGCTCCGGGGAGCGGTGAGACGTCGAACATCCCGGTGATCGGGCTGTCGTCAGCGTTGCCGAGTGAGTAGGCGTACGGCCAGTTCCGCATGAATGCGGCGTTCCCGGCCTGCCAGACGCCACGGGCGTCCTCTTCACCGTACGCGGTCACACCCGGAGGTGAGATCGTCCCGACCCAACCGGCGGCTTGATCGAGGATGTCGATCGCTGCCTGGTTGTTGATGCTGATCGTTCCGTTCGGCTCGATGATCGAGCCACCGCCAGCCGATGCAATCCACTCGAGTGCGTCGCAAGTGAGTCCTTCGTAGGCGTTGCCTTGCCAGACATAGCCCCAGAAGTCCTCGTTGCCCTCGGCTCTCTCACCTTCCTGGATGGTCAAAGCCGCTGCCTCCAGCTCATCCCATGTCGCGGGTGGCTCGAGGTCGTACTTCTCCATCAGGTCACTCCGGTAATAGAGCAAACCGGCGTCGGTGAACCAGGGGATACCCACCAGCTTTCCATCAACCGTGTTGTTTTCCACGATTGCGGGGAAGTGGTTGGCCACCTGTTCGGCACCGCCGTATTCGTTCAGGTCGACGAAGTGCTCGGCGAGGTCGCCGGGCCAGATCACGTCGATCTGGAACACGTCGCCCTCAGACGACTGAGCCTCGAAGAGCTGCAGGTAAACACCGAGTCTGTCCTCGACGAAGTCCGGTGTCGAAACCACCTCAACGGTGATTCCAGGGTTCTCGGCCATGTACAGGTCGGCTGCTTCCTCCGTCGACTTCAATTCGTCGCCGACGTTGCCGGCGAAGATGCGGAGGGTTATATCCTCACCGTCGCCAGGCGCTGCAGTTGTTGTAGTGCCGTCCCCGTCACCAGGTTCGGCATCGCCATCCCCGTCTCCACAAGCTCCCAGGGCAAGGACCATTGCGAATAGGGCGATTAACCATTTTCTTGTCATATGTCTCCTCCTTAAGGATTTGACCCTGCGAAAACACTACACGCCGAATCCGGTAAGGGAGAAGTGAATCGACTTCCAAGCGGGCCGGCGCGTTATTGAGTGAGGTCTCCCGCCCCGCCGACGCGGCCCGTCAGCCAGGTCATGGCCAGCTCGAGTACCGCCGCGCCGGCCACAACTCCGAGAGCAACGGTGAGCACCGGGTTGGCGGCGAGTGCAGCGAGGGAAGCAGCGCCAAGCGCGACTGCGCCGAGTCGCTGCCGTGACGACTTCAGGTCGCGGATGAGGTGCTCTTGCTCAGCGGCATACTTGCACGCGCTAAGGGTCGGGAGGGTGGCCATGGGGAAGGGGACGGCGCTCACAGCTGCCTCGTCATCGGCCTCCGGTTCGACGAGAACCCACCCTCCGGAGTCTTCGCGCTCGATGCGGAATCCGTTGTGGTGGTACGTGGAGAACGCGATGAAGCG
>JBBDMR010000005.1:0-8607 GCA_040878225.1 Acidimicrobiia bacterium | reverse complement strand
ACCACGCGCTCGCGAACGCGAGCACCGCGATCAGGATAAATCAGCAGACTCCTAGTCCTCTAGCCACTCCCGGGGCTCCCCCGCTTCTCCCCTTTGCACAGTGCAACAGGGTGCGGTTTCCGCACCGTCCTGCACAGTGCAAGGAGCAAGGCGCCTGCACAGTGCAACGGGGTGCGGTTTTCGCACCTTCCTGCACAGTGCAGAAATGGTTTAGGCGTCTTCGGAGCTAGACGAGGACATGTCGGAAATCTCCTGGACGATGTCCTCGTTGGCCAGGGTGGTCACGTCGCCGAGCTGGCGGTGCTCGGAGATGTCCTTGAGCAGCCGGCGCATGATCTTGCCCGATCTGGTCTTGGGAAGATCGGTGGTGAAGACGATCGACTTCGGCTTGCCGATCGGGCCCAGCGTTGCCGCAACGTGGTCCCGCAGTTCAGCGAGCAGGGTCTCATCACCGGTCACCGACCCGCGCAGAGTGACGAAAGCCGCAATCGCCTGACCGGTCAGGTCGTCCTTGCGCCCCACCACTGCCGCCTCGGCGACACTGGGGTGGCTGACCAGGGCCGACTCGACCTCAGTTGTGGAGATGTTGTGCCCGGAGACCAGCATGATGTCGTCGACCCGTCCCAGCAGCCAGTAGTAGCCGTCGTCGTCGCGCTTGCACCCATCACCGGGGAAGTAACGGCCGGGAAAGCGACTCCAATAGGTGTCGACGTACCTGTCGTCGTCGCCGTAGATAGTCCGTGCCATCGACGGCCACGGTTGGGTGATCGTCAGGTAACCGCCGCCGCCGAGGGGCACGGAGTTACCCTCTTCGTCGACAACGTCTGCGGAGATCCCCGGGAAGGGAATGGTCGCCGAACCGGGTTTGGTGGCGACCACACCGGGCAGTGGGGTGATCATGATCGCGCCGGTCTCGGTCTGCCACCAGGTGTCGACAATGGGACACCGCTCCCGGCCGATGTTGAGGTGGTACCAGATCCACGCCTCGGGGTTGATCGGCTCACCAACCGTGCCCAGCAAGCGCAACGACGACAGGTCGTGGTCCTCGACATGTTCGTCGCCCCACTTCATGAAGGCCCGGATCGCCGTGGGTGCGGTGTAGAAGATGGTCACCCCGTAGTCGTCGACGATCTGCCAGAGCCGATCGAAGTCGGGGTAGTTCGGGGCCCCCTCGTACATCACGCCGGTGGTCCGGTTCGCCAGAGGGCCGTAGACGATGTAGCTGTGACCGGTGACCCAGCCGATGTCGGCGGCACACCAGTAGACGTCGGAGTCGGGCTTGATATCGAACACATGCGAATGGGTGGTGGTGACAGCGGTGAGGTAACCGCCCTGGGTGTGGACGATCCCCTTTGGCTTTCCGGTGGTGCCTGAGGTGTAGAGGATGTACAGAGGGTCCTCGGCATTGAGCGAGACCGGCTCACACTCCTCCGACTGGCCATCGACGAGGTCATGCCACCACACGTCACGGCCCTCATCCATGTCGACTCCGTGATCGGTCCGTCTGACCACGATTACCTTTTCAATTCCGGGTGTCGAGGCGACTGCCACGTCAGAGTTTGCCTTCAACGGCACGACCTTCCCGCCACGCCACGCGCCATCCTGGGTGATTACCACCCTGGCGTCGGCGTCGAGGATCCTGCTGGACAGCGCGTCGGCAGAGAAGCCTCCGAACACGACCGAGTGGACTAGTCCCAACCGGGCGCAGGCAAGCATCGCGATCGGGAGTTCGGGGACCATGCCCATGTAGATGGCAACGCGGTCCCCTTTCTGAAGGCCCAAACTCCGCAGGCCGTTGGCAAACCTGCCCACCTCGGCGTGGAGATTTGAGTAGGTGAGGGTTCTGGTATCGCCCGGCTCACCGATCCAGTGGTACGCGACCTGGTCTCCGTGGTCGGCGAGGTGCCGGTCGAGGCAGTTGTACGACAGATTCAGCTCACCGTCGGCGAACCACTTGTAGAACGGTGGGTTCGAGTCATCGAGGACCAGGGTGGGCTCGGCGAACCACGTGATCCGCTCAAGAGCCTGCTTTTGCCAGAAGGCCTTGAAGTCTGCCGCCGCTTCGTCGTGGATGCCGGGCCGGGCGTTGGCCTGGGCGGCGAACTCCGGGGCTACCTCGAAGAGACGCTCCTCATGGAGCAGGTTCTCAAGAGCTTCGGACATTCGAATTCCTCCTCTACAGGTTCTGCTCCGTGGAAACTAACAGCCTTCGCTGTCGCCAAACCACGAAAAGGACCGACAGGGCGGCAAGGTACATCAGCCAGTCTCCGAGCCGGGCGTAGAGCGTGGGCGACCCTGGCTGCACCTCCGCGTACACGATCTCTGTCGTCCCCAGCCCCGAGGCATCAGAGGTGAGCACGCCATGCCGGTCGATAATGACCGACTTGCCGGTCACCGCGGCATGGATCACCGGGACACCCAGCTCGGCTGCCCTCATCCTCGTCATCCCGATAAATTGATCGGAGACCGCTGTCATCCCGTAGGAACCTTCGTTGGTGGCTATGACAATCACCTGCGCGCCGGCGAGGACGTGCCCTCTGGCGTATCGCGGGAAGGAGCCCTCGAAGGAGATGACCGAGCCGAGGACGAAGTCAGGATGATCGAACACCACCGGCCCCTCCCCTGGAATCATGTCACGGGGGACCTGGGATAGGTCGGGGATCCAGTCGAACAGAGGGCGAAACGGGATGTACTCCCCGAACGGAACCCCCTGTTGCTTGCGATACTCTCCGACGATCTCGCCGCTGTCGTTGATTACCACGTTGGCGTTGATCCAATTCTCTTCGCTGACCGGACGGTCGGTCCCCACCAGGAACCAGGCGCCGATGCGGCGTGCCTCGTCGCCGATTGCCTCGCCGATCTCCTCGTTCTGGACAGGGTCGGCGTTGAACGACCCAGACGAGCCTTCCGCCCAAACCACCAGATCAACCGCGCCCGGGTCGATATCGCCGGTCAGAGCCAGATGCTGCTGGAACGTGCGGAGTCGCTCGTCGGGCGGGCATTTCTCAAAGGGACAGGGGGTGGAGCCCTGGACAATGGCCACGGGCGTCGCCTCGGGGGCGTCTTCTGCGACCACCGCCTCGAGCACCAGAGCAGCACCGATCGCCAGCGCCGGCATCGCGAACGGCACCAGCAGCCACCAGGACCATGTGGCTCGCCCGATGAGCACCCGAACCACCAGGACCAGGCCGGCAGCGACTCCCACGACGAGGACGGTCCAGCCCGACGTGCCGATGAGAGAGGCGGCAGACCGAACCGGGGACAACCCGGAGAGGGCATAGCCGGCCCCTCCCCATTCCAGGCCACTGAACGGGAAGTTGTAGCGGACGAGCTCGACCAGCGACCAGATGGCTACCGCGTACCCGGCCCAGATCCCTGGCGCAGCGTCGCGGTGGCCTGCCAGCCACCAGCCGAAGAACCAGAAGTAGGAGGATTGGACGATTGCGAGCGGAATGAGGGCGATGAGCCCGAGCTCGATCGACCACCACATCAAGACCATGAAGAAGCTGAACCCGTAGGTCGCTCCGACAAACATCCCGTGGAAGCGACTGCTCGTCGAACGCAGCCCCCAGAGGAAGAGCGCAATCCCGGGAACGATCAGCAACCCGGGTCCGAATCTGGGGAAGGCCAGACCCGACACGACGCCGCCGACGAGGGCAAGGAGCAGTGAAATCACGACGCCACGGTACCCACCGGATTGCCCAAGTTCCCCGGCCTGGCCCGACGCCGTAAAGTCTTCGGCATGTGGGAAGGTGATCTCTGGGTTGCCCTGCGTGCAGCGCGGGCTGGTGCCGAAGAAGTGCTTGCCGGAGCAGGCTCTGCATTCCTGACACAGATGAAGGGAGTTGTCGACCCTGTTACCGAGATCGACGAACGCGCCGAAACGGCGATTCGGGCCAGCATCGCGTCCCACTTCCCCGATGACTCGTTACTCGGCGAGGAGGGCGGAGGCGAGGGCTGGCAGCAGGGCAGGGTGTGGATCATCGACCCGTTGGACGGGACCATCAATTTCGTCCACTCGCTACCTCACTTCTCGGTTTCAGTGGCCTTGTGGGATGACGGCGTGCCGTTGATCGGCGTCGTCATCGACGTGATGCGTCAGGAGGAGTTCGTCGCGGTGCGCGGCGAGGGTGCGCGGCTCAATGACCTGCCCATCGGTGTCTCGGAGACTCCGTCGATGAACGAATCGGTGATCGCGACCGGGTTTCCATACGACCGCCGGCAGCACGCCCGCGAGTACCTCGAAGTCGTCGCCAATGTGCTGGAGATAGCACAAGGAATCCGTCGACTCGGCTCGGCAGCGCTCGACCTCGCCTGGGTGGCCTGCGGGCGCGTCGACGCATACTGGGAGTTCGGCATCAAACCCTGGGATGCGGCAGCGGGGACCCTGCTCGTCGCGGAGGCAGGTGGCTTCGTGACCGACCACCGCGGTGCGAGCAACAACCTCGACGCGGGTGCGTGCATCGCCAGCAACGGGAACATCCACGACGAACTGCGTGCGATAGTGTCGAGCGGGATGCCGGAGCACCTGAGGTGAGATTCCACGACCATCACTTCCATCCCCTCGGATACGTGGGGATGGTCACCGGCCTCGACCTCAACGATGCCGCCGATTTCGATGACCTTGCCCGCCGCCTGGCCGACCGGCGAGACTCGATCGACAGTGCGATCATCGGCCAGCGCCTCAACGATGAAGGTTTGAAGGAACGTTCCCTGCCTGACCGGGCCCTCCTCGACTCCGTCTCCCCCGACCGCCCCATCCTCATCTACAGATATTGCGGCCATGTCGGAATCGCCAATTCGGCCGCTCTCGAGCTGGCCGGGATCCGTGCCGGTGTGATCGACCCCGACGGCGGCTCGTTCGATCGGGGCCCAGCCGGAGATCCGACAGGTGTCATCCGCGAAACGGCCCTGAAACTGGTGTCCGACGCACTGTCGGGTCTGACCACCGGGCCCAGCAATCAGGAGGTGCTCGACGCCCTCGGCCGCCTCGAGGATCTGGGCATCGGGTCGGTGACCGGGATGGTTTCAGCAGGAGAGCCGATGTGGTGCGGGGTCGGCAACGAGTTGGAGACCCTGATCAGTCTTGCTCCCGAGCTCCCCATCGACATCAACGTAATCGTCATCACCGATTCGCCGGAGACGCTGGCGTCGGCGGCGGAGCGGATCAGAAGTGCCGGCGGACGTATGCGATTCGGAGGATGGAAGGATTTCGCTGACGGAAGTCTCGGAGGGCATACCGCGGCAATGTACGAGCCGTTTGCCGATCGGCCTGACGAGGTTGGGGTGCTCAGGCTCCGCCCGGCGCATGCCGGGGCGATGGCGCGCGCTTCGCTCGAACTCGGAGGTGATGTCGCGATCCACGCCATCGGAGACCGGGCGAACGACGAGGTGGCCGATTTCTTCGAGCACCTGATCTCCAATGGGGCCGACCCGGACCGTCTCCGGGTCGAGCATGCCTCGATCCTCACCGAGCGGACCGTGGCCAGATTCGCCGCCCTCGGGATCATCGCTTCGATCCAGCCTGCGTTTCTTGCCTCGGAGGAGGAATGGCTGGAGAGAAGGCTCGGCAAGGAGAGGATGAGCCGCGCCTACCCCTTCCGGGAGATGGCCGAAGCGGGGTTGCGGCTGCTCGGAGGCAGCGACTGCCCGGTGGAGCCACCCGACCCCCGGATCGGGATCCGCGCTGCAGTTGATCGTCACGGGATCAGTCCCGGACAGGCCCTCACCGAAGACCAGGCAATACAACTGTTCCATCCACCCGATCCCCGCTGACCCGACCGAATTCGGGTTTGAGAAACCCGGGAAACAACTACCGTTCTGCTCCGCATGTACTCATACAACGACCTAACCGCAGAAGACATAACCAACGGCACCGATCGCGTCATCGATGAGGCGCGCGGCGTCCTCGACGATGCCGTCGCTCCCAAAGACGAACGCACATTCGCCAACACCCTGATGCCGCTCGACCGGATCGGCGACATCCTCTCTCACGCTTTCGCCCACTACGCCTTCATGGGATACGTCCACCCTGATGCGGGTGTGCGCAAGGCCGGCAACGACGCCCAGGAGAAGCTGAACACTTTCGGTGTCGAGATGATCTTCCGCGACGACCTCAACACTGCGGTCAAGGAATACGCGGAAACCGATGAGGCAGCGACCCTCGATGGCGAAAAGGCACGATTCCTCGAGTTCCTCCTGCGTGACCTGCGCCGGGCGGGACACGAGCTCGATCCCGGAGTCAGGGCGGCGGTAAAGGAGAAGACCCAACGCCTCGTCGAACTCGGGGTCAGATTCCAGAACAACATCGACGAATGGTCCGATCACATCCTGGTGACCAACGACGAGCTGGAGGGACTCCCCAGGTCGTTCACTGAGGCTCTGGACACCGATGAGGAAACCGGGAAGCTCAAAGTCACTCTCGACTATCCCCACCTCCTCCCATTCATAGAAAACGCCAAACGCCGCGACCTGAGGGAAGAGCTCAGCCGGAAATTCAACACGCAAGCCGTTGAGGAGAACCGTCCCCTGCTCGTGGAGGCGATCCAACTTCGAGACGAAATCGCACATGCCTTCGGTCTCTCCAGCTGGGCGCACCATCAACTCGAGGAGCAGATGGCCAAGACACCCGAGGCCATCTTCGAGTTCTACGAGAACCTCCTGCCTCCCCTCACCGACCAGGGCAAAGCTGATGTCGGTGAGATGGCATCCCTCCTTGCGAACGACGACGGGGACACCGAAGTGCAGGTCTGGGACTGGCGTTTCTACGACACCCAGCAAAGGAAGACCGACTACGGCGTCGACCCGTTCGAGGTGGCCGCCTACTTCCCTCTCGACGCGGTGCTCAATGGGATGTTCGAGTTGGTGCAGGAGACCTTCGGTCTGACCTTTGAAGAAGTCGACGCATCCGCGGCATGGCATCCCGATGTTCGGTTGTTCTCGATGTCGGACTCCGCCTCGGGCGAACAGCTCGCCCACTTCTACCTCGACCTGTTTCCCAGGGAGGGCAAGTACGGCCACGCCGCCGAATTCCCGCTCGTGATGAGCCGACGGCTCGAGGACGGGTCGTATCAGAACCCGGTGTGCGCAATGGTCGCCAACTTCACCAAGCCGACCAAGAACGCCCCGTCCCTCCTGCAACATTCCGAAGTGGAGACGCTGTTCCACGAGTTCGGTCATGTCCTCCACCAGAACCTGGGAAGGACTGAGCTGGCCAGATTCTCAGGGACAAACGTCGAACGTGACTTCGTCGAGGCGCCGAGCCAGATCATGCAGCATTGGGTATGGAGAGTCGAGGTTCTCAAGAAGTTCGCAAGGCATCACGAAACCGGAGAGCCGATCCCCGATTCCCTGGTCGACAAACTCGTGGAAGCACGCCAGCTCAACATCGCCGTGATCCAGTTACGTCAGCTTCAATTCGGCTGGCTCGACCAGGAGATCCACAAGCCGGGCCCGGCCAAGGACCTGGTCCAGGCACTGAAAGACGCTGCCGCCATCTCACTCCTTCCCCACCCTGAGGGCACCTTCTCACTGTCTTCGTTCGGCCACCTCATGGGCGGATACGACGCCGCCTACTACGGGTACATGTGGTCAGAGGTCTACGGCGATGACATGTTCTCGGTCTTCGAAGAGAAGGGTGCCACCAACCCTGAGGTCGGAATGGCGTACCGCCGCGAAGTGCTGGAAAAGGGCGGGGCGGTTGACGCCGACGAAATGCTGCGCAAGTTTCTCGGTCGGGAACCCGATAACAAAGCTTTTCTCAACAAGCTGGGGATTAGCTAAATCTGGGGGTACACCGACTAGAATGGGTCAGCGCTGGGAACCAAACCGTTCCCCCGCGACGTCTTATGTCTGACCGGAGGCTAAAGAGGCCCTGGAGTCAGACGACCCAGCGGATTGAGACCCGCCAGACCCCTGATTCCCCGATTAGTGGAATCACAACCACAAGAGATTTGTTTCAACAAATAGAGAGCGAAACCCCACCAGGAGGGGTACATAATGACTGATACAGTTAGAGGAGCGGCCATCAAGGGTGTAACCCGTCCGTCCAAGCGTTTTACCACCGGGCGCGTCTGCGCCAAAGGTGGATGTGACACCAGGCTTTCCCAATACAACAAGGCGGAGTATTGCCATGCGCACGCTCCGATCCGCTTCCCCCGTGTTCGCGGGAAGATCATGGACGAGCAAGACGCCTAACGAGGTCCCTGCACGCGCCGATAGGCGGGTGGAGGTAGGCGAGACTGAGACTCTCCCCAAGTTGAGAGCGGTTCGCGTCCAATAGCGCGTGCGAGCTCCGTTGGCGGGATCGTCCCACCCTCCCCTCCGACCTGCGGTCGGAGGTACTCCCTCCGTAAACGGAGGGAGAGTTGCGTGTCGCGGTACTCCCGCATTTGACTGTCATCCCGCTTGCGGGAGGAAGGTCCCTGCGTCCGCCGAAAGGCGGGCGGAGGTAGGAGGGAGAGACCCCCGCGGGCTGGGAGCTTGAGCACCGTTGGTGGGATCGCCCCACCCTCCGACCCCGCGGTCGATGCCTCGAGCTCCGTTGGTGGGATCGCCCCACCCTCCCCTCCGACCTACGGTCGGAGGTACTCCCTCCGCAAGCGGAGG
>JBBDMR010000004.1:0-8695 GCA_040878225.1 Acidimicrobiia bacterium | reverse complement strand
TTGGCAACGATTGCCCTCGACGCGATGGGGGGCGACAACGCCCCGGTCGAAACCGTTGCCGGAGCAGTCGATGCCTCCGGTCTCGGTGTCGAAGTCGTGCTTGTCGGCGACCGCAGCCTGCTCGCCGCCGAACTGGAAAAGCACGGTGTCGAACTGCAGATCGTCGACGCTTCTGAGACCATCGGGATGTCGGATGATCCGGCAAAGGCGCTTCGGGAGAAACCTGAAGCCTCGATAACGGTTGCTGCCCGCCTGGTTGCCAGCGGTGACGTCGGGGGCCTGGTCTCTGCCGGTTCCACCGGTGCCGCCATGGCTGCCGCAGCAATCATCATCGGGAGGGTCCGCGGTGTGGCCCGGCCGTCGATCGCTTCCGTCTTCCCAACGCCGAACAGCCCCACGCTCTTGCTCGACTCGGGCGCCAACCCCGAGGTCACCGCCGCCCAGCTCTACCAGTTTGCCGTGATGGGCTCCATCGCTTCCGAAGCCCTGCTCGGAGCGATTCGCCCCCGGGTCGGTCTGCTCTCAATTGGCGAGGAGAGAGGCAAGGGGAGGGCCGTGGAGAAGGCTGCCTTCGAACTGCTCGAGGCGAGTCATCTCAACTTCGTGGGAAATGTCGAGGGCCGCGATGTCGGCACCGATCGTGTCGATGTGATTGTCACCGACGGCTTCACCGGGAATGTGTTCCTCAAGACGACGGAAGGAACGGTCCGGCTGGTCTCGGCCTACATAGCCGAGGAAATGGCCGGCCTCTCAGAAGCAGCACGGTCTGAGGCCCTGCCCGCCCTGCAGCGGGTGGCCGACCGGCTCGACTACGAGACCTACGGAGGTGCACATCTGCTCGGGGTCGAGGGCGCCGTTGTCATCAGCCACGGCTCCTCCACCCGGAAGTCGATAGCCAACGCCCTGGTCATGGCACGCGACGCGGTCGAGACCGATATCCCCTCCCGAATCCGCGAGCAACTGGGATGAAAGCCCTGTCCGAGGTATTGGGGCTTTCCTTGCACGACCCGACTCTGCTCGCACTTGCCCTCACCCACCGCTCGGTGTCAGCGGAGAATGTGGACCGCTCCGATAACGAGCGCATGGAATTCCTCGGCGACGCAGTCCTGCAACTGGCTGTGACCGATCGTCTCTACGCCGACTACCCGGGCCTGCCCGAAGGGCAGATGGCAAAAGTTCGGGCTGCAGTCGTCAGCGGTTCGTCACTGGCCGAGGCAGCCCGGGCAATAGACCTCGGCTCCTATGTCGAACTATCGGCTTCCGAGGAGCGGTCCGGCGGCCGGACCAAAGACTCGATTCTCGCCGACGCCCTCGAAGCTGTGATCGGGGCCGTGTATCTCGACTCGGGTTACCCGGCCGCGGAGAAACTCGTCGTGAGCCTCCTCGGCTCCCGCATCGAGGAGAAGGCACTCAACCCCGGTTTGAAGGACTACAAGACCCGACTCCAGGAGGTCCTTGCGGCGGCCGGGAAACGGCCGACCTATGCGGTGACCGGAAGCGGGCCTGACCACCAGAGGACGTTCTCCGCGATGATCTCCGTCGAGGGGGAGGTGCTCGGTGTCGGAGAAGGGAACTCGAAAAAGGCAGCCGAGCAGGTAGCTGCACAGCGGGCTTTGACGCATTTGATGTGAGCAACGGCAATATTCAACGGACTCCTAATCCGCCATTTCGAGCAGGTAGGGGCCGTCGGTCCGAGCTCTGAGGTTGAGGTACCAGGTGGCGGTCCCGACCGCGATCGCAGCCATGATCAGACCCTGGCCGACCACACCGATCGCAAACGCCAGCCCGAAAGCGAATGATGCCTCCCCGGTCACGAACATCGGGATCGCGATCAGCTGGAACAGCTGGCCGGCGGCGCCGCCAACCAGACCGACGATCAGGAGAAACCCGACCGTCTCCCAGAAGTGGCCCCTAACCAGCTCGAAGCTGCGTTTCAATGCCGCCACAGGCCCTTTCCCCTCGACTGCAATCACCGGCGTGTACATGTTGAACATGATTACCAGCCACAGGCCGGGGAGGATGAGCAAGAAGAGCCCAGCGATGATGGCAACAGCGGCAATGATCGTGGCGATGAGCCAGATCGGGAACAGCCTGATCGCCGCGCCCACCACGCTGATGTCTTCGCCGATGGCGTAGGCCCTGCCGACGGCGCGGGCGGCGGCCACGTAGAGAAACCCGTAGACAACAGTCGAGGCCACGGAGACGAGCAGAATCCCCGTGCCCAGCTGGACCAGAGTGTCGACCAGCTCTTCATCGCTCATCAATTCCAACGCCTCAGGGTTGTTCAAGACCAATTCGAAGATCGCGAAGGAGTCGGTCGTCTCGAATGCGAGAATCGTGAGCAGGCCCATGACGACGCTGGCGATGATCGCCGGGCCGAGAAGCCGTCTCCACACCTTTCCGAGGTTGGTGACGACATCGGCGAGCGAATCACCGAAGCTGCGGGGTTGTATCTCCATATCGCCGGTACGGTAGCCCTCCCCGAGAAGTGATATGCCCGAGCTACCCGAAGTCGAAAACACAAGAAGACACCTCGCCCCTGCGATGACCGGGCGAACCTTCGCCCGGGTAGAGGTCACCCACCCCCGCACCGCTCGCCACAACGGGGGTGACCCTTCGATCGTCGAGAGTCGGCTCGTGGGCCGGTTGGTCACCGGTATTGCGCGCCACGGCAAGTTCCTGGTAGCGCCACTCGATGCGGGCTTCACGATGGTTGCTCATCTGGGAATGTCGGGCCGCTTCACGGTCGGAGACGGCACCGAGGCAGTCTTGCCGCACACTCACTTCCGGGCCTGGATGGACGACGGATCTGTTATCTCGTTCATCGATCCCCGCACCTTCGGTTTCGTTGCGGTGTTCGACGAGGTCGAATTGGAGACCACAGGCCTGAGCCGTCTCGGCCCCGACGCGTGGGACGGTCCCCCTACGGTCGCCGAACTCGGGGCCGCCTTGCAGAATCGAACTGCGCCGATCAAGGCGCTCCTTCTCGATCAGGGCCCACTCGCCGGTCTGGGCAACATCTATGCCGACGAATCGCTGTTCCTGGCCGGGATCGACCCGAGAACACCGGGTGGTGGGGTCGATGACGCCGCTCTGGAGCGGTTGCTCGGCGCTGTGCACGACGTCTTGCAGGTGGCAATCGACAACGGCGGGACCAGTCTCGACGACCTTGCCTATCTCCTCCCGGACGGGCGGGCGGGGGAGAACCTGGGCCAGCTCAAGGTGTACGGAAGAGACGGTGAGCCGTGTTATGTCTGCGGTGAAATCATCGACAAGGTGGTCATCCGGGCCAGGTCGACCCACTTCTGCCCGGAGTGCCAGCGTGGCTGATCGCGCCATCCGTGCAAGAGTCACCGGGAGGGTCCAGGGGGTGGGTTACCGGCAGAGCTGCCGCCAGGTGGCGAGGACGATGAACTTGGTCGGTTGGGTAAGGAACCTCGACGACGGTTCGGTGGAGCTGTTTGCCCAGGGAGAATCCGAATCCCTCGACAAGCTGGTCGATTGGCTCTGGTCTGGCCCTGGCCCGGCACGGGTGACCGGGGTCGAATCGGACACCGTGGCCCTGGACATCACCCTCCGGGACTTCTTCATCCATCCCAACCCTTCGAAAACACGTTGATTTGCTTATCGCTGTTAGCCTGACCGGGTAATCACAGCCTTGTCATTCACCAGGAATCAAATGTGTATCTGAAGTCGCTCAAACTCGTCGGATTCAAATCGTTCGCCGACAGGACCCGGCTCGAGCTGCGCCCGGGCGTGACCGTTGTGGTCGGCCCCAACGGCTCCGGCAAGTCCAACGTCGTCGACGCGATTTCATGGGTCATGGGCACCCAGTCGACCAAAGCGCTGCGAACCTCCAAGATGGAAGACGTTGTGTTCGCCGGCACCGCAACCCGGCCCGCCCTGAACCGCGCCGAGGCGACCGTGGTGATCGATAACTCCGATCGAGCCCTCGACCTCGACCTCGACGAGGTGGCTATCACCCGGCGCCTTTACCGGGATGGGTCCTCTGACTACGAGTTGAACGGAATCTCCTGCCGTCTGCTCGACATCGAAGACCTGCTGTCCGACTCCGGTGTCGGCCGGCACCAGCACGTGATCATCGGCCAGGGCCAGGTGGAGCGGGTCCTCAACGCATCCCCGGAGGATCACCGCGCGGTCATCGAAGAGGCGGCCGGAATCCTCAAGCACCGCAAACGTAAGGAGAAATCCGAGCGCCGTCTCGAGCGCACCGATGAGGACATGCTTCGCCTCCAGGATCTCCTCGGCGAAATTACTCGACAGATGCGCCCGTTGCGGCGCCAGGCAAAGGCAGCGGAGAGCTACCAGGGAATCAAGGACGAAGTAACCGCGCTCACCCTCTACCTCTCGGGGCGGGAACTCGCCGACGTCACTTCGGAAACCAGTGAAGCACTTGAGCGCCAGGCCAGTTTGCGAACCGACATCGAGGCCCATTCGGCCGGCATCGGCGCGCTGTCGGCCCAGGTAGAAGAGCTCTCCACTATCGCCGGGGACCTCAGCTCGCGGTTGGAGAGGGACAGTGCAGCAGCAGCGGTCCTGGAGACCAGCTCGGAGCGACTTCGCCGTATTGCCGCAATCGCCCATGAGCGCAAACGCGCCCTGTCGGGCCGCAGGGAGGCGGCCGTCGAGAGGAGTGCCGACCTCGCCGCCGAGCGGGAGGCTCTGCTCCGTGAGCTCAACGAGTTCACTTCCAGCCACTCCGAGGCCGTCTCGGCTGCCGAGATCGCCGAGGAGAGGTTCCGCAATCTCGAAGCAGAACAGGAGTCGATAGCCACCCAGAACGCTCTTTCCCCCGAAGGTGCCCTCGCCGCGGTGCGCGGCGAGCTGAGCGCAATCGAATCGGCATCTCTGAGGGACGAACGCGAGTTGAAAGCGATCCGGAGCCGGATCGACGTGGTGACCTCCCACCAGCAGGATGAAGTCGAAGAAGTCGAAAAGATCAACAAAGAGATCCGAGCCCTCGACGTCGAGATCGGTGAGCTGCAGAAGTCGTATTACCGCGATCGTGACCGGCGGATCGCCGACCAGGAGGCTTGGACCACCGCCGAGGAGCGTTTCGCCGAGGCGCGCCTCGTCGCTGCCGGTGCCGGGGCCAGGGTCGAGGCCATCAGGGGTGCCCTCGCCGGCCAGTTCGATGAGGAGGCGAGGAACCGGGTAGAGACCGGTAACGGCGCACTGGGTTCCCTCGTCGGCTGTCTCGACGTTCCCGCAGGCCTGGAAGCAGCGATCGTGTCGGCGCTGGGCCCATGGGCGAGTGCCGTGGCCTTCGATGGTGTCAGCTCTCTCGAGGACTCTGTTGAATCGATCAAGGCCGGAGGCCTCGGTGGCATTCCCGTGGTTACTGCTGTTTCGCCGGGGTCTTCACCGGCCCGTGAAGTTGCCGATGCCCTGGGAGTCGATGCTCTCGTCGACCGTCTCGGCCCTAAAGCGCACCTTGACCTTGCGTCGCGATTTCTCGGCGACGTGCTTCTGGTCGAGGGCTGGACCACCGCCTGGCGGCTTGTCGCCAAACATCCGGCTCTGCGGGCGGTTACTCCCGAAGGAGACCTGGTCAGCGTTTCGGGGATCCGCGTCGCCCACCCCGACGGCGCGGGTGTTGCGATGCTCGAAGCTGCCGAAGTCGCCCTGGAGCAGGCCCGGACCGAACTGTCCCGCGCCGAGTCGCACCACACATCGGCCAAACGGGACTTCGAGAAGTCGCGAGAGACCGAACGGGAGAGTCTCGAGGCGCTGGAAGGGCTGGAAGCGCGTCTCGCCGGTGGCACCGAGGCCCTGGTGCGTCTGAAGAAGTCGGTCGAGACCCTGGGCCACGAGAAAGAGCGCCTCGAGGATCGGATCGCCTCGATCAGTGAAATCGAGTTGCAGCGCTCCGAGCAGGCCGGACAACTGAGGCGGCGCCTGACGGCCCTCGAAGGCGAAGAGGCCGAGCGGATGAAGGCGTGGGAGGAGCTGGAGTCACGCCGGGTCGAGATCGCGGCCGAGCGAGAGGTGGCCCGGTCGGAGTGGCAGCAGGCCTCCGAACGCCTCCGAGCCATCGACGAGCGCACACGCCTGCACGACGAGCGAATCAAGCGGATCGACGGCGACCTCAGACGTCTCGAAACCGCCGATGTCGCCCCGATGTCGACATCCAAACTCGAGTTCGTCGAAGACCGTGCCCGGGTTGCCGTCGAGCTTCTCGACCGCCGGCTCGGAGAACTGAGACAGCGCCAGGCCGAGTTGCGTGCGTCGAACCGGGAAGTGATCGAGAACCTGGAGAGTGCCCGCAGCGAGTATGAGCAGACCCGGACCCGGCTCGACACGGCTCGTGAGACCCTTGCTCGGCTCGACGTGAGATTGACCGAGCTCCGGCTCCAGAAGGAGAGCATCGCTGAGCGGCTGCGTCGCGACGCCGATGCCACTCCCGAGATTGCCCTGGAGGCACCCCGTCCCGACTTCGACGAGTCGGCTGACCTCGAATCCAGGCTGGAGTCGAGGCTCGCTGAGTTGAGCCGCCTCGGCCCGGTAAATCCTCTTGCCGCAAGGGAGTACGGAGAGTTGAAGGAACGTCACGACTTCCTCAGCGATCAGATGGCCGACATCGAGTCGTCCCGTTCGGAGCTGCGCAAGGTCATCAGCTCGCTGGACGATGAGATCGAGTCCAGATTCAACACCGCCTTCACCGAAGTGGCGGGCGCATTCCAGAGGTACTTCTCGATCCTCTTCCCCGGGGGGAAGGGGCGGATCAGGCTCGTCGAGGAAGACAACCCGACGTCGGGTCTCGAGATCCAGGCCCAGCCCCTCGGGAAGAAAGTGGCGCATCTGAGTCTGCTCTCCGGTGGGGAGAAGAGCCTTGCTGCCCTGGCTTTCCTGTTCGCAGTCTTCGAGGCCAGGCCCAGCCCGTTTTATGTCCTCGACGAGGTCGAGGCCGCCCTCGACGACTCCAATCTGCGACGCTTCCTCAAGATCGTCGAAGAGTTCCGCCAGCAGGCGCAGCTGGTGATCATCACCCACCAGCAGCAGACCATGGAGGCCGCAGATGTCCTCTACGGGGTCACCATGGAGCCCGGTGGGTCGTCCAAGGTGGTCCGCAAAGTGATGTCGGAGGTAGAAGCCTCCCAGGTCGCTTAACCGAATGGATCCCATCTATCTGATCATCGGTGCGGTATTCGTGGTGCTGCTCGTCATCGGCTTCCTGTTCTGGCAGCGTGGCGATACCGACGACACAGTGGCGATTCCCCGCCGTCCGAAGTCACGCATCAGCGGCCTCGGCGGTGCACTGCGCACCGCCTGGGGGAGTGGCATGGGCAAGGGCGATTGGGATTCCATCGAGGAGGTCCTGCTCAGCGCCGACGTCGGAGTTGTCGCCACCACCGCGGTCATCGAAAGAGTGCGGAAACAGGGACCCGAAACGTACGAAGGCGCAATCGAGCTGCTCGGAGCCGGGTTGAAGAGCCAGTTCGAGACTGCAGACCGATCCCTGAATCTAGAGGGAAGCCCTGCGGTGATCCTGGTGGTGGGTGTCAACGGGGCCGGGAAGACCACCACAATCGCCAAGCTCGCTCATCGGTTCCAACAGGACGGGCGTTCAGTGGTCATCGGTGCGGGAGATACGTTCCGGGCCGCGGCAGCCGACCAGCTCGTCACCTGGGGTGACCGGCTCGGAGTGAGGGTGGTTCGCGGCAACGAAGGCGCTGATCCCGGCTCGGTCGTGTTCGACACCCTGGCTGCAGCCCGTGCCGTCGATGCTGACGTCGTTCTGGTCGACACTGCCGGGCGTCTCCACGCCAAGAAGAATCTCATGGCCGAGCTGGAGAAGATCCACCGGGTCGCCTCTAGTGGGGGAGAGGTGGCAGAAGTGCTCCTCGTCCTCGACGCAACGGCCGGTCAGAACGGACTGGTCCAGGTCCGGGAGTTTGCGGCTTCGGTGCCGATAACCGGAGTGGTCCTCACCAAACTGGACGGCACCGCCCGTGGCGGTATTGTCATCGCCGTCGAGAAGGAGTTGGGGGTCCCGGTCAAATTCGTCGGGCTGGGCGAGGCAATGGAAGATCTCGAAGTGTTCGACCCGAACCGATTCGTCGATGAGTTACTGGAGCAATCATGACCGACCACGAGTTGTTGTCCGGCGCACGCGAGGCGGCAGAGCTTGCCTACGTGCCCTATTCGAATTTCCGGGTCGGAGCGGTGGTCGTCGCTGACGACGGGCGGGTCTTCACCGGAGCGAATATCGAAAACGCCTCCTATCCGGTGTCTTCGTGTGCCGAGGCAACTGCGATCAACACCGCTGCCGCCGCCGGAGTGCGCAAGATCGACACCGTGGCGGTTGCCTGTATCGACGCCAACGACGTCGAGGGGGCGTACCCCTGTGGCCGCTGTCGCCAGATCATGTCCGAGTTCGATGTCGAGAATGTCATCGTCACCGCCGGAGAAGGCTCAGAGGTCAGAGAGCACACCCTCGACGAGCTTCTCCCGCACCGCTTCAAGCTGTAGATCTCAAGAGGACGCGGCTGTAGGACGGTTTCCCGTCTTGTGGTGTGGTCTTTTGGGTTCTTCGGGTTCGGCGGATTGGTTGGCGGGGTGGTCGGGGAGCTCACCCCTGGGGTTTGAGCCCGAGTTGTGTCTCTCCCCCCGGAGGCGGAGCCGATCGGGGGGAGTACCGCCGATCTCGATCGGCGGGGAGGGGTGACTGAAA
>JBBDMR010000003.1:0-8712 GCA_040878225.1 Acidimicrobiia bacterium | reverse complement strand
CTCTCCCTCCGTTTACGGAGGGAGTACCGGCGACGCAGGAGCCGGGGAGGGTGGGGCGTTCTCACCAACGGAGCCAGAGCGAGGCATGGTCGCGTCCTCTCTCAACTTGGAGAGTCTCAGTCCCTCTTACCTCTCGGCCCTTTCGGGCCGACACCGACCTTTCCCCCGTTCGACTTCGTCTCCGGGGGAACATACTCCTACCGCCGCCCTCCTTCGTCGGGCGCAGGGACCAACCTCGGCGCAAGCGGAGGACAGCTATGCGGGGCGGAGTCCAGACCCTGCGGCCGGCCCGGCGGCGACCTTGTCGAGGAGCTCCTGCCAGCTCGCAGCGAACTTCTTGACGCCCTCGTCTTCGAGGGTCTGGACAACGTCGGCGTAGTCGACACCTATGGCCTGGAGGCGGGCCAGGTCGACCCGGGCCAATTCGATGTCTTCGGAGGTAAACGGTTCGGGGTCGGGATCGCCATGGTCCTGATATGCCTCGATGGTTGCAATCGGCATCGTGTTGACCGACCCGGGCGCTACCAGGCTCTCCACATAGAGCAGGTCGCTGTACTCGGGGTTCTTTGTCGATGTCGACGCCCACAGGGGCTTCTGGCGGCGGGCACCTTTGGACTCGAGTTCCTGGAACCGTTCCGAAGAGAAGGCTTCGAGGTAGTCGCCAAAGGCCGCTTGGGCGTTGGCCACGGCGGCGGTTCCCCGCAGCTCGAGAGCTTCGTCGGATCCGAGGTCTTCGAGTCGCCTGTCGACTTCGCTGTCGACACGGGACACGAAAAACGAGCCAACCGAGAACACCTTGGAGATGTCCCCGCCGGAGGCGGCGAATGTCTCCAGGCCGCTGATGTAGGCGTCCATCACCTCGCGGTAGCGTTGCAACGAGAAGATCAGGGTGACATTGATCGAGATTCCCTCGCCGATGAGCTGCTCGATCGCTGGTACGCCCTCCGGTGTCGCGGGAACCTTGACCAGCAGGTTGGGTTTGCTGATCTGCTTCGCCCAGTCTCTGGCCTCGGCCACCGAGGCGTCGGTGTCGTTGGCGAGTGTCGGGGACACTTCGACAGAGACGTAGCCGTCGGTGCCATCCGTGGCCCGGTGTACGTCGAGAAGCAGGTCACACGCCCGGTTGAGGTCGGCCGCCATGAGAGTCTTGACGATCCTGTCGGCGTCGGTGCCGGCATCGAGTAGAGATCCAAACTCCTCGTCGTAGTCGCTGCTGTCGACGATCGCCGCCTCGAAGATCGATGGGTTGGAGGTGACGCCGGTTACCGCGTCTTCAACGATCCGGCGCTCCAACTCGCCGCTGTCGAGCATCTCCCGCGAGATCTGGTCAGACCAGACGCTTACCCCCGCTGCAGCGAGCCCATGAAGATTTGACTGTGCCATGACCCAAAGGGTAGGCGAGTGCCGGGGCCACCCGAACCTGCCAAAACGCGTTCCAGATTATCAACACTGATACGTGGGGCATCGAGAACGGGTTGGAGTCGGATTCTCCTCGCCACCTGGAGCAACTACGCTTCACGGACGGTATGCCCCGCAGGATTCTCATCGCAAAGCCAGGCCTCGATGGTCACGACCGGGGCGCGAAAGTGATCGCCAGGGCGCTACGTGATGCCGGCCACGAGGTGATCTACTCGGGCCTCCACCAGACCCCGTCTCAGATTGCCGAAACCGCCGTCCAGGAAGACGTCGACGCAGTCGGCCTTTCGTCTCTATCGGGGGCCCACAAAACCTTGTTTCCCCAGGTGGTAGACCAGCTTCTGGCACGGGACGCCGGTGACATACTCGTCTTCGGCGGCGGGGTGATCCCCGATGCGGACCATGAGGCGCTCAAATCGTCGGGGATCGTGATGATCTTCACACCAGGCACCCCGCTCGACCAGGTGACCGGCTGGGTGGCAGCAAACGTCGTCGAAAGAGCCCACAAGGAAGGGACCAATTGAAGATTCACGAGTATCAAGCGAAACAGCTGATGGGGGAGCGGGGCATTGCCGTGCCCAGCGGCCAGATGGCAACCACCGTCGACGAGGCTGTCGCCGCGGTAAGGCCGCTGATCGAGGCCTCGGGCAACCCGGTTGTCGTGGTCAAATCCCAGATCCATGCAGGCGGCCGCGGGAAGGGGACGTTCAAGGAGCATCCCGATGTCGGAGGCGTAAAGGTCGTCACCGCCGGGATCGACGGAGGAATCGAAGCCGCTGAGGCTGCAGTGCGCGACCTCGCCGGGAAGATGCTCGGATCCACTCTGGTGACCATCCAGACCGGTGACGAGGGCAAAGTCGTCAACCGTCTCTACCTGGAGCAGGGCATCGACATCGAACGTGAGTTGTATCTCGCCGTCCTCCTCGACCGGGCGGTTGGTCGCAACATTGTCATGGCATCGACCGAAGGCGGCGTCGAGATCGAGAAAGTGGCCGAGGAAACACCGGAGAAGATCCTCCGTGCCGAAATCGATCCTGCCGTCGGCTTGCTCCCATTCCAGGCCAACGAGCTCGCTGTCGGCCTCGGCCTCGGCGAAGCGGCAGCGAAGAGCTTCGCCGGTTTCGTCAGCGCCCTGGCGTCGATGGCGATGGAAATGGACACCGACCTGATCGAGATCAATCCGTTGGTCGTCACCAAAAACGGCGAGGTGATGGCACTCGACGGGAAGATGGCCTTCGACGACAACGCGCTCTTCCGCCATCCGGTCGTGGCGGGGATGAGGGACCCCTCCGAGGAGGACCCCTTCGAGCTTACGGCCAAAGCAGCGGGGCTCAACTACATCAAGCTGGACGGGACGATTGGATGCCTGGTCAACGGCGCCGGCCTGGCGATGGCCACCATGGACACCATCAAACACGTCGGCGGGGAGCCCGCCAACTTCCTGGACGTGGGTGGGGGTGCCGACGCAGATCAGGTCTCGACAGCGTTTGAGATAATCACCGGCGACAAGAACGTCAAAGGCATCTTCGTCAACATCTTCGGCGGGATCATGCGCTGTGACGTGATCGCCAACGGGATAGTCGAGGCGGTGAAGCGGGTCGGCCTCGAGGTTCCGCTGGTGGTGCGGCTGGAAGGGACCAACGTGGAGCTGGGCAAACAGATCATCGAAGATTCCGGCCTCGACGTTGTCAATGCATCGAGCCTCAGAGACGGCGCGGTCAAGATTCTGGAGTTGACCACTTGAGCATCCTCGTAGACAAGAACACACGGGTGCTGGTCCAGGGACTGGGCAAGACCGGCCAGTTCCACACCGAAAAGGCAATCGCCTACGGAACGCAGATGGTTGGCGCGGTCCATCCTTCGCGGGCCGGGACGAGCATGCGGTTCGAGGGTGAGACCGACCACTCGGGTGTGCCCGACCGGGAGGACAGTTTCGAAGTCGAGCTCCCCATCTTCGCCACCATGTCCCAGGCTGTGGCCGAGACCGGGGCTAACGCGTCCGTGGTCTACGTACCTCCACCTTTCGCAGCAGACGCGATCATGGAAGCCGCCGCATCGGGTGTGGATCTGGTCGTGGCGATCACCGAAGGGATCCCCGTCGCCGACATGGTGAGGGCAAAGCGTTACCTGGAAGGGCGGGGGACGCGCCTGATCGGGCCCAACTGCCCCGGGGTGATCACACCACATGAGTGCAAGATCGGGATCATGCCCGGATACATCCACGAGCGAGGCAGGATCGGCGTCGTCTCGAGATCGGGAACCCTTACCTACGAGGCGGTGCACCAGCTGACCCAGTGCGGCCTGGGCCAGACCACCGCGATCGGCATCGGGGGCGACCCTGTCAACGGGACCAGCTTCGTCGACATTCTGGAGCTCTTCGAGGCCGACCCCGAGACGGAGGGTGTGGTCATGATCGGTGAGATCGGGGGCACGGCAGAAGAGGAAGCTGCCGAGTTCGTCGCCAAAGAGATGACCATCCCGGTTGCGGGTTTCATTGCCGGGACGACGGCACCCCCGGGCAAGAGGATGGGCCATGCGGGGGCCATCGTCTCCGGTGGCAAGGGAACCGCGGTGGCGAAGATCGAGGCGATGACCGCTGCCGGCATCGTGGTGGCCGAGACCCCTTCCGACATGGGTGAAGCAATGGAGCGAGCCCTTGACTGACGCACTCGAAACCATTGAGTCGGAGGGGAAACGGATCCTCGATCTCGGTCGGGAGGACCTCGACAGGCCCGTACCCCAATACCCGGATTGGAAGATGGGTGGCCTCCTCGCCCACACGGGTGGGATCCTCGGCCGCACTTCGCTGATCTGCCGCGACCTGCTCACGGAGCGGCCACATTCGCCCCGCCCTGGCGAAGACGACGACGTTGCGGACTGGTTCGAAGAGCGTCTCAACGAGGTGCTCTCGGTGTTTGGCGAAAGTGACCCCACAGCGCAGGTATGGGGCTTCGGGCCCGACCCCAACGTCGGCATGTGGATCAACCGGATGCTGATCGAGGTGGGCGTGCACCGCTGGGATGCCGAGCAGGCTTTTGGGGAGCCGGCGCCGCTCCTCGACGAGGTTGCCGAAGCCGGCCTCGACGAGTTCGGGACCATGTGGTTTCCACGCCTGGGCGAACTCGATGCGCTCGCCCTGACCGCCACCGATCTGGGACGGCACTGGCACTACGGCGAGGGCGAACCGGCGGGCGCTATCGAGGGTCCGGCTTCGGAGATCTACCTCCGCCTGATGAGCCGCCCCTCCACCGTCGTGCTTCCCGACGATTGGGCTGCGGCGGTCGATTCCCTGGAACCGCCCCCGCGGTAGCCCATGGAAGTTGCCGCAAACCTTCACAGGGTCGGGTCGGACATCGTGGCCTGCTACCTGGTCGAGGACGAGTCCGGCGTCACCATGGTCGATGCCGGACTTCCCGGGCATTGGCGAGAGCTCGTGGATGAGCTGGAGTCGATGGGTCGGAGTCCCGACGACATCAAAGCACTGATTCTCACGCATGGGGACAGTGACCACCTCGGAGTAGCCGAGCGTCTCCGCTCCGAGCAGGGAGTTCCGGTGTACATCCACGGAGCAGACGCATCCCAGGCCCGTGGCGAAGCTCCTAAGCAGAACCCCGCCTGGGGGCGATTCCGGGTGGGGCCGACCCTTGGCTTCGTCTGGTACGCCGGGCGGCGCGGCGGGATGAAGGTTTCTCCGGTGCGCGAGGTCATCGAACTGTCAGGAGACGGATCGCTCCAGCTTCCGGGAAGGCCTGAGATCATTCACATCCCGGGTCACAGCCCCGGGAGCATCGCGATATACGTCCGATCTGTGAAAGCGCTGTTTGTCGGCGACGCTCTCACCACCCGCCATGTCCTCACAGGTGTCGAAGGGCTCCAACCAGCTCCTTTCACTCTCGATAAGGAGATGGCAGATGAATCCTTGGGCCGACTCGAACGCCTGGATGTGAACTGGGTGCTTCCCGGACATGGACCGCCCTGGCCAGGGTCCGCCATGGACGCGGTCCGACAGGTCAGGGCGGCAACGACCGCTTAGGGCTCCGCCTGTTGCGGGGAGATCGGATCCTGGCTAGAAGCGGGCCATGTCGGCGGTGGCGTAAGCGACCACTGCCGAGTCGGCGTTGCTCACCGCAGCGAGGGCGGTGACCAGTTCGTCCACGCGGTGGCCGGGAACGGCGACTGTCAGCTCGTCGTCGCCCATCCCGGTGCGGGCGCGGGACAGGGCACAACCCATGGAGGCCGCGATGACGCCCTTGTTTGCAGCGCGGGGCAGAATCTGGCATTGGGGCTTGCCCGACCACTCCACCTCGACTGCATCGTTGATTGCCATCATCTGTTTCGGGGTGACACGGAGCAGGACGACGTCCGGGGTCGAAGCCGCCTCGTGCAGCGGGCCGTAGCGGACGCCGGTCGGCCTGCGGTCCAGCGCCTCCACGCCGCCGAATGCTTCCATTGTCACCCACCCGACGTCGAGCAGGGCGCCAACGTCGTTCTTGTCGATTATGTCCTCCGCTCCGGCAAAGCCATGAGTGAAGAGTCCAACGGAGCAGTTGCCGTGGTCCTCGAACATGGTGTCGAAGGTGCGCTCATGGCCGTGCATCCAGAAAACACAGGGGGCGGCGGCCCGGCCGGAACGGCCATCTTCGGTCGGCTCCGACATCGGTGCGTCGAACCGCGGCACCCCGTTCGTTGACCCTTCGGTCAGGAACGTGATTGCAACCGGCTCATGGTCGAGCGCAAGCAGCTGGTTCAAAGTGGGGGATGCGGAAGTCATGATTCTCCATTCGATTTGAGCTTTCTTGACGGTAGCAAGACAATCCGGGGAGACAATCACTTAGACTGCCCGCCATGACCTGGATAATTGTCGGGGCCGTTGTGCTCGTTCTACTGCTGATAATCGTTGTCATCTACAACTCGTTGGTTCGGTCGCGTAACCGGGTCGACAACGCCTGGGGCCAGGTGGAAGTGCAGCTCAAGCGCCGCTACGACCTGATCCCCAACCTCGTGGAGACCGTCAAGGGATATGCCACCCACGAACAGGACACCTTCGAGCAGGTGACCCAGGCACGGGCCGGTGCCCAGGCAGCCTCCGGCCCAGCGGAGCAGGCAGGAGCGGAGAACTTCCTGACTGCGGCTCTCCGCCAGCTCTTTGCCGTCGCCGAGGACTATCCGGAACTGCGGGCTTCGGAGAACTTCTCCTCACTGCAGGCAGATCTCGCCGACACGGAGAACAAGATCGCGATCAGCCGCCAGATCTACAACGACACCGTTCTCACCTATAACAACCAGGTTCAGCAGATCCCGGTCAATATCGTCGCCGCAATCACCGGATTCGAAATACGCGAGTTCTTCGAGGGCGGGCCGGAGGCCGAGGAAGCCCCTTCTGTCGATTTCTAGTGACAGGACACTAGGCCGACCGTGAAAAAGCTGCTGTTGGTCCTTGTCGTCGGGCTTGTCTTCACCCCGGCCCTCCCCGCCGATGCCAAGTCGTTCTGGCTCTCGAATGGCGACGTCGAGATCACGGTCAACGACGACGGCTCGCTCGATGTCGTCGAGAGCCTCACCTTCGACTTCGATGGGAGCTTCAGCGGGGCATATCGTGACATCCCACTGACGAGCGGTGCCACGATCAGCGACATCCGCGTCGCCGACGAGACCATCGAGTTCAGCACCGGTGGCTGCACCACCCTCGGGTGCACCAGCTCGCCGCCCGGAACGTACGGCGTCGAGTTGTATCCGTCTTATGTCAGGATCGTCTGGCACCACGCCTCATTCGACGAGAAGCGCACATTTCGCATCTCGTACGAGCTCACCGGCATGGCGGTTGCGTGGGACGATGTAGTCGATATCAACCTCAAGGTCTGGGGCGACCAGTGGGCGGTGGGCCTCGACAGCCTGGAATCGAGGATGAATCTCCCATCCGGCCTTTCCGAGGGCGATGTCCGGGTCTGGGGGCATCCATTCGGGGTCAACGGTGAGACGTCTCTCGGCGATGACGGGGTCTCGCCATCCCTGACCGCTTCCGGTATTCCTTCCGAGCAGTGGGTGGAGATGCGCGTTGTCATCCCTACCGCGTCGCTCGCTTCGACGGACGGGGCGGTCCGGGTGAGCGGCGAGGGTCTTCCCCAGATCCTCGCTGAAGAGGAGGAGTTCGCCAATGACGCCGAAGAAGCCCGCCAGGCGGGGAAAACCGGTCTGATCCTTGGCGTGCTCGGGATTCTGGTGCCGCTGCTCGGCCTCGGGGGGCTCGTCTACTTCGGGTACGGCCGGGAACACAAGGTGGACTACGACCGTGAGTACGAACAGGAGCCGCCCACCGAACTGACACCGGCCGAGGTCGGCGTCCTTCTCAGCCAGGGAGGGGTCACCGAACGCGAGTTCACCGCGACCCTTTTCGACCTGATTCGACAGGGTGCGATCAAAGCCGAGCCCACACAGGTGGAGAGAGTGACCTGGGCGGGGCTGAAGAAGGAGACGATTTCCGACCTGCAACTCTCGCTGGGCGAGAAACAGACCGGGTTGCGTGACTTCGAGCAGTCGGTGATGACGGTGGTGAAGCGGGTGCTCGACGCCGGGCCTGTGCCTCTCCATGAATTCCGCACCGCCATTCGCGACGATGCGGCGGCCAACGCTGAGACCTACCAGTCTTTCCGGGAGAAAGCGCGTGACGCGGTTCGCCGCTCGGGGCTGATCGACGAGCAGGGCAACTCGATCGCCGCCTTCGTCGGCGTTGGCCTGGTCCTCGCCACCGTCGGGGCGTTCTTTCTGGTTCCTAACGTGCTCCGTGATCGCCCCGGAGGGGCAACACTTGCTGCCTTGACCCTGATTGGAATCGTCCTCGGGACCGTGCTCACCATCATCGTGATCAGCTTCAGAAGGGTCAGGATCCGGCGGAGCAAGGAGGGCGCGATGGAGGGTGCCCGGTGGAATGCCTTCCGCAAGTACCTTGCCGACTTCTCACGGCTCGAGGAGGCCCCGGCCATTTCTCTCGACCTGTGGGACAAATTCCTGGTCTACGCAATCGGGTTTGGGGTTGCCACCGAGGTCCTGGAACATGCCAGGCTGCACGCTCCCGAGGTCCTGGAGTCGAGCTCGTCGATCTACTGGTACGGCAGTCACGGATATTCCGGTGGCAGCACCGAGAATGCCTTCTCCGGCCTCGAATCAGCCCTCTCCGGGGCTTTCACGCCCCCCTCCTCATCATCAGGCGGGGGCGGCGGTTTCTCCGGTGGCGGGGGCGGTGGTGGCGGTGGTGGCGGTGGCGGCGCCTGGTAGCAGCCGCTTGCACAGTGCAGATCG
>JBBDMR010000002.1:0-8825 GCA_040878225.1 Acidimicrobiia bacterium | reverse complement strand
CTGTGCGGTCTGCCCTCCCGTTCCACCACTAACGTCTTGCCGTGACCTCCCAACAAGTCAACACCGCTTATGTCCTCGGAGGTGGGGGAAAGTGGGGCGCCGTCGAAGTCGGAATGCTCAAAGCGCTCGATGAATCGGGAGTCAAACCCGATCTGATTCTGGGCACATCGATCGGGGCCTTCAACGGGTCGGTAATCGCCGAGCAACCGGGGACGGCCGGAGTCGAGCGACTGCATGGCCTCTGGGAGGACATTTCGTCTTCCGGCCTGATGATGGGAAGTTTCTTCGAGCGAGCCCGGAGTGTCGCCATGTTCCGTCCCGCGATGCAGCAGGCGGGCGGGCTCCGGTCTTTGCTTGAGAACGTGCACGGTCCCGATTCCCGGATCGAAGACCTGGCCGTCCCGTTCCAGTGTGTGGCGGCGTCGATCGAACGGGCTGCCGAGCACTGGTTCGATCGCGGGCCTTTGGTCGACGCCCTGCTTGCCTCATCGGCCATTCCTGCACTCTTCCCGCCGGTGGAAATCGATGGTGAGCACTTCTACGACGGCGGTCTCGTCAACTCCGTGCCTTTGGCCAGGGCAGTCGAAATGGGAGCAGCCCGCGTCTTCGTCCTCCAGGTCGGCCGCATGGAGTCAGACCTGCGGCCCCCGAGACGGCTGCACGAGGCGGCATTGATCTCCTTCGAGATAGCCCGCAGACATCGCTTCACCACGACGATGGCCAACCTTCCTCCGGGGATAGAAGTCCACGTGCTGCCCTCCGGGAACGCTCTTGACTTCGACGACCGCCGCCAGCTGCGCTGGAGTGAGCTGGGTGAGACCGATGCCCTGGTGTCGGCGGGATACCGGGCGTCGGTCGAATATCTGGAAGCCCTCTGATGCCGCTACCCCCGAAGTGGCTGCGGCGGGTGCTGATCGCTCCGGCCCTCGTGATACTGATCACTACGGCGTTGTTGACCTTGCCACTGTGGCTGATTGCCGCCGCGTTTGTCAGCCGTTATGTGCCGGGCAATTGGCGGATCCTGCGGATCCTCTGGTTTCTCTTCCTGTACCTGTTGGTTGAAGGGATCGCCCTGATCGTCATGTTCGTGTTCTGGGTGATGTCGGGGTTTGGCTCGAAGCTACGCTCGCCGTTCTTCCAGCATGTCCACTACAGCCTGCTCGCCATGATGCTCGGAATTGTGATGCGTACTGCCAAGAGTACGTTTCGGCTGACGATCGCTCTGGAGGGCCAGCCTCCCACCTCGGGACCGATCCGCACCAGGCCCGCCCTGGTTCTCTCCAGACACGCCGGTCCGGGAGATTCGATGCTGTTGATGGATGCGTTGTGCAATGTCTATGACCGTGAGCCGCGGATCGTCCTCAAAGAATTCCTCCAGTGGGATCCTGCCGTCGATGTGATCCTGAACCGACTTCCAGCTTCGTTTGTCCCTTCGGGGCCAGGGGCAGGTGATGAACGGGTGATCGAGGCAATACGGGGACTGGCGGAAACCATGGACATCGACGACGCGTTCGTCATCTTCCCTGAGGGAGCGAACTACAGCATTGGTAGGGCGGAGATGGCGATCCGCAAGCTCCACGAGATCGGAAGGCCCGATCTCGCCGAACGCGCCGGGATGCTGAAACAAACCCTGCCGCCGAAACCGAAAGGGGTGATGATTGCACTCGCCTCCGCCCCGCTCGGGAGTGATGTCTTCCTGGTGGGTCACGCCGGCCTCGAGGGCTTCGTGAGCGCCGGCGATATCTGGCGCGCGATGCCGATGGACACCCAGGTTGCGGTGAGAATCTGGCATTACCCGGCCGAGCAAGTCCCTGATCCTGCTGAACAGGAGGCATGGCTCTACGACCGTTGGGCCGAGATCGACTCCTGGATCAGCAGCCACTTAGCGGGGACCGGATAACCTGAACCTGGCATCCTGGGGGATCGTGCTTGTGTCGCCCTGGGGGTGCATCTCAGCGCTCCGGTGGTGACCGGAGGTGGCTCGACTTCGCTGACCTTGTCGAGGTGGATCGTCGTACGTTAGAGCGGCGAGGTCGTCGGGAGCCAACCGGGACGTCTGGCTTCGTAGTCCCGCAGATCCGACTCGTACTGGAGGGTCTCACTGATCGGGTCCAGGCCCTGAAGCAGGCGCTTGCGGGCGTTCTCGTCGATACGGAAGGTCTCGTCGAAACCGTCTGCGACGACCTTCAGGTTCTCGAGGTCGATGACAACAGTCGCCTGCGGTGATGCGGCCAGCCCGGCCAGGCGGGTGACCGTCTCCTCATCCATCTCCACAGGGAGAAGCCCGACGTTGACGGCGTTGTTGCGGAAGATATCGGCGAAGGAGGGGGCGACAACTGCTTCGAATCCCCAGTCGTGCAATGCCCAGACCGCATGTTCCCGGGATGACCCGCAGCCGAAGTTTCGGCCCGCGACCAGCACCGAGGCGTTGGCCCGGGCCGGCTCGTTCAACACGAATCCGGGCCTGAACTCTCCTCCGTCGTCCCTGGCCCAGCTATCGAAGAGGAATTCGCCGTAACCGGTACGCTCGATGCGCTTCAGGAACTGCTGGGGGATGATCTGGTCGGTGTCGACGTCGGACCTCATTAGAGGCACCATCGTTCCGGTAATCATCTTCACGGGTTTCATGACCACTCCCTCACATCCACGAAGTGCCCTGCCACTGCTGCCGCCGCGGCCATCGCCGGGCTGACCAGGTGAGTTCGGGCGTTCCTTCCCTGGCGGCCTTCGTAATTCCGGTTCGAGGTCGAGGCGCACCTTGCCCCCGCGGGGATGACGTCGGCATTCATTGCCAGACAACTCGAGCACCCCGCGTCGCGCCATTCGAAACCGGCGTCGGTGAATATCCGGTCGAGGCCCTCCTGCTCCGCCTGGATCTTCACCTGCATCGAGCCGGGGACCACGACCGCTGAAACCCGATCGTCGACCTGCTTGCCTGCGATCACACTTGCCGCAGCGCGGAGGTCCTCGATTCGGGCGTTGGTGCAGGAGCCGAGGAACACATGCTCGATCGGGATGTCGGTGATTGCCGTTCCCGGGGTGAGTGCCATGTACTCGAGTGCCCGCTCGGCCGCCTCCCGAATCGCCGGGTCGGAGAAGCTGGAGGGGTCGGGGACGCTGCCGGTGACAGCAGAAGACTGTGCCGGGTTGACCCCCCAGGTCACGTAGGGCTCGAGATCGGCGGCAGCCAGGTGGCGGACTGTGTCGAATTGGGCGTCTTCGTCGGAGCGCAGTGTCCGCCAGTGCTCCAGGGCGTCGTCCCATGCCGCTCCCTGCGGAGCGGCGGGGCGGCCCTTCAGGTACGCAAAAGTGGTTTCGTCAGGAGCGATCATCCCGGCCCGTGCTCCGCCCTCAATCGACATGTTGCACACGGTCATCCGCTCTTCCATGCTCAGATTGCGGACAGCCTCGCCCCGGTATTCGATGACATGGCCCTGTCCTCCGGCGACCCCGATGCTGGAGATGATCCCGAGAATGAGGTCCTTGGCCGTAACACCCGGTGGAAGGTCGCCGTCGACTTCGATCGCCATCGACTTCGGCTTCTTCTGGCGGATGGTCTGTGTCGCCAGGACATGCTCTACCTCCGAAGTGCCCACCCCGAAGGCCAGGGCGCCGAAGGCACCGTGGGTCGAGGTATGGCTGTCGCCGCAGACGATGACCATCCCCGGCTGGGTCATCCCCTGTTCGGGGCCGACAACATGGACGATCCCCTGTCGGGGGTCATCGAGCCCGAAGAGCTGGATCCCGTGTCGGGCGCAGTTGTCCTTGAGGGCATCGACCTGTCTCTTGGCGAGGGGATCTCGAATCCCCAGACCGCGCCCCGTGGTGGGTATCGCATGATCGACAGTGGCCAGGGTGAGCTCGGGATGACGAACCGTGCGGCCGGCAAACTCGAGGCCGCTGAATGCCTGGGCGGAAGTGACTTCGTGCACGAGGTGGAGGTCGACGAAGAGCAGTGCTGGGTCGGCGTCGTCCACCGTGTGCTGATTCCAGATCTTATCGAACAGGGTTCCCGAGCTCATGAGCCCACTTTCTCGCTGGAGGAGACCATTTCAGCCACCCGGTTGCCTACTTCCGTCGTGGAGGTGCCCATCTCACCGGCCCGCAACGAGGGGAGGGACCCGGCGACAGCTCCAACCGCCGTCTCGATCGCAGACGCTGCCTCCTTCTCACCGAGAGTGTCGAGCATCATCGCGGCGGCTCCGATGGCAGCGAGCGGGTTGATCTGGCCGGTGCCTTCGAAACCTGGCGCGGTGCCACCGATCGGCTCGAACATGGAAACTCCCGAAGGGTTCAGGTTGGCGCCCGAGGCGATGCCCAAGCCGCCCTGGATCGCAGCACCCAGGTCGGTGATGATGTCGCCGAACATGTTGTCGGTGACGATCACGTCGAAACGGGACGGGTCTTCGACCATCCACAGGCAGGCGGCGTCGACGTGGGCGTAGGAGGTGGTCACGTTGGGGAATCCGGCGCCAACTTCGTCGAAAACCCGCTGCCATAGGTCCCAGGCATAGGTGAGGACGTTGGTCTTGCCACAGAGAGTTAGATGTTGGCGGGGTCGGGTCGAGGCGAGTTCAAAGGCATATCGGACGCATCGCTCCACACCAAAACGGGTGTTCACCGACTTCTGGACTGCAACCTCGAAGGCCGACCCTTTGGCGGTGAACTCACCTTCTCCGGAGTACAGGCCCTCGCTGTTCTCTCTGACGACGACAAAGTCCACATCGTCGGCTGAGACGTTGGCGAGGGGGGAGGTGACGCCTTCGTGCAGCTTCACGGGGCGGAGGTTTATGTATTGGTCGAGCTCCCGTCGCAGGCGCAGCAGCACTTCCTGTTCGAGGATGCCCGGTTTGACCTCCGGGTGGCCAATGGCGCCGAAGAGGATTGCGTCGTGCTTCCTGAGGAAGTCGAGATCGCCTTCGGTGAGTGTCTGGCCGGTCCGCAAATAGCGCTCTCCGCTCAGGTCGAGGTCGCCGTACTCGAGAGAGAACCCGAACCGGGATGCGGCCTCGTCGAGCACCTTGACGGCTTCGCCAACCACTTCCGGACCGGTCCCGTCACCGGGGACTACCGCTACCAGGTGTTTGCTCATCGAAACGACTCTGCCACACCTTCGAACATCTCCATCCCGGTGACCACATCGTCGACGATCGTCTTCAGCTGGGCCTCGGAGACTTCGCCCTGGATGTCTGCCGCCTTCTTCATGTTGAGGAACGCCTTCTCGAACGCTGCTGCGGTGAGGTCGACGCCCATCGTCGCCAGGGAGTGCTTCAGCGCCGCCCGCCCGGAGTGCTTGCCCATCACGATCGACTTGCCGAAATGCCCGACTGAAGCCGGGTCCATGATCTCGTAAGTCGACCTGTTGCGGAGCACACCGTGCTGGTGGATCCCCGATTCGTGGGCAAAGGCGTTCCTGCCGACAACTGCCTTGTTGTACTGAACCGGGAAGCCGGTCTCCTGGGACACCATCTGGGAGGTCTCGAACAGCCGGGTCGTATCCAATCGGGTCTCCACGCCGTACACATCGGAGCGGACCTGGAGTGCCATCACCACCTCTTCGAGCGAGGCATTGCCTGCTCGCTCACCGATTCCGTTGATGGTCGCTTCCACCTGGCCGGCACCGGCCTCGACCGCAGCGAGCGAGTTGGCCACGGCAAGGCCGAGGTCGTTGTGACAGTGTGTCGAGACGGTGACGTCGTCGTGGCCGGCTTTGACTTCCGCGACGACGCGGCGCACCAGCGCTCCGTAGTCGCCGGGTGTTGCGTAACCGACGGTGTCGGGGACGTTGACTGTGGTGGCACCGGCGTCGACAGCCGTGGTGAGCACCCGCATCAGGAATTCCGGGTCCGACCTGGTGGCATCCTCTGCGGTGTATTCGACGTCGTCGGTGTAGTCGCGAGCCCGTCCCACACCGGTTTTCACCGCGACGAGGACCTCTTCCTCGCTCATTCGCAGTTTGTGCTCCATATGGAGCTGTGAGGTGGCGAGGAAGATGTGAAACCGGGGGCGGTTGGCATCTTTGATCGCCTCCCAGGTCCGATCGACGTCGGAGACGCTGGTCCGGGCCATGGCGGCGACAACCGGCCGGTCGAGCTCGCGGGCAATTCGCTGGACGGCTTCGAAATCGCCATCGGAGGAGACCGGGAATCCGGCCTCGACGACATCGACGCCGAGCAGTTCGAGTTGAAGCGCAATACGCAGCTTCTGGTCGGGGTTGAGAGCGATGCCGGGCGCCTGCTCGCCATCTCTCAAAGTTGTGTCAAATACTGTTACGTGTTTCATGCGGGTTCTCCTTAATCCTGTGAGTCGAGTGGGTTTCGCCGGTCGGCCCGGGTCGGGCTTTCCGGCTACAGAATTCGAATGAGACCGCGAATGGAGTGAAAGCCGATCATCGCGATATCCCCGAGACCGCAGCAGGACGGACCGCTGACAGCTTCTTCATGGCGATCCGGCCCGACTTCACCAGGTCGACTATCCCGAACGGCGACATGTGGTCGATGAACGACTGCAGGTGCTCTGGATTGCCGGCGACCTCGAAGGTCATCGAGTCGGCGCCGAGGTCGACGACCCTGGCGCCGAATAGGGCTGCCGTGTCGCCCACGGCCCCCCGATTGGCCGCGACGGAGGTCACCCGGGCCAGCATGACTTCGGAGACGACCGCGGTCGAACTGTCGAACTCATGCACCTTGATCACGTTGACCAGTTTGTGGAGTTGTTTTTGCAGCTGCTCCACTTCAGGAGCGTCGGCCACAAGGGTGATCCGGGAGCGGCCCTCGATGTGAGTTGGGCCCACTGCCAGAGAGTGGATGTTGAACCCACGGTTGGAGAACATCGCTGCCACCCTTGCCAGGACACCTGGTTTGTCTTCGACAACAACGGAGATCGTGTGTTTCACGGCAGATCCTCGGGGCCGGTGATCACATCGTCGTTCGAACCGCCGGCGGGGACCATCGGGAAGCACATCTCGTCCTGGTCAACGACGACCTCGATCAGGACGGGGCGGTCGTCGATCGCCAGAGCCTTTTCGATGATGACGTCGATTTCGGAGGGGTGACTGACCCGCATCCCGACGCAACCCATTGCCTCGGCGAGTGCCGGAAAGTCGGGGATGTCGGTGGGCATGACACTGGCGGAGAGGCGTCCCCCGTAGAAGAGAGTCTGCCACTGCTTCACCATGCCGAAACCGCCGTTGTTGAAGACGACGACCTTGACCGGGATCTTCTCGACCGCTGCGGTGATCATCTCCTGAGAGGTCATCTGGAAACAACCGTCGCCATCGAGGGCGATGACGGTTTCGTCGGGGCGGGCGACTTTGGCGCCGACCGCGGCCGGGAGCGAGAAGCCCATTGTGCCCGAGCCTCCGGAGTTGATCCAGGAGCGGGGGCGGCTGAAGCCCCAGAACTGTGAAGCCCACATCTGGTGCTGGCCGACACCTGCGGTCACCACCGCATTGCCACCGGTGATGGAGTGGAGCCGCTCGATGAAATGCTGAACCTTGATCGGTCCGTCTTCGTGCTGCTCGTAGCGGAGAGGCTTGTTTGCCTTCCACCCGCTGATCAACCCGGACCAGTAGCGACGCTCGGGTGCTGGTGAATCGGCCCGCATTGTTTCGGCCCGCTCGTTCAGGCTGGCCAGGATGACCTTGGCGTCACCGACGACGGGAACGTCGGCCTTGCGGATCTTTCCGATTTCGGCAGGGTCGACATCGATGTGGATGACTTTGGCGTCGGGTGCGAAAGCATCGACCTTCCCGGTTACCCGGTCGTCGAAGCGGGCTCCGACCGCGATCAAGGTGTCGCTTTGCTGGATCGCCATGATTGCCGCATACACGCCATGCATCCCGGGCATCCCCAGAGCCAGCGGATGATGGTCGGGGAACGCTCCCCTTGCCATCAGCGTGGTGGTGACGGGGATGTTCATCTGTTCGGCGAAGCGGAGTAATTCCTCCGAGGCTCCGGCGGCGATGACCCCGCCCCCCACGTAGAGGACCGGTCTTTCGGCGGCCTCGATCATCTCTATTGCTGCTTTGATCTGCTTGGGGTGGCCGTGGTAGGTGGGCCGGTATCCGGGGAGACCTGCCAACGTTGGCTCCTTCCACGTCGTCAGCTGGTTGAGGATGTCCTTGGGGATGTCGATGAGCACCGGGCCGGGCCTGCCCGTCGAGGCGAGGTGGAACGCCTCGTGGACGATTTCGGGGATCTTGTCGGCGTTGTCGACCAGATACGCGTGTTTGGTGCAGTGCATCGCAAGGCCGGTGGTGTATGCCTCCTGGAATGCATCCGATCCGATGGAGCTGCTGGCGACCTGGCCGGTGATGGCGACCAGAGGAGTGGAGTCCATCATCGCGTTCTGGAGAGGGGTGATCAGGTTGGTTGCCCCGGGACCCGACGTCGCCCAGGTGACGCCAACACGGCCGGTTGCCATTGCGTAACCCTCGGCCATGTGCCCGGCCCCCTGCTCGTGACGCGCCAACACGTGGCGAATCGGACTGTCGAGCAGGGGGTCATATGCAGGGAGGATTGCACCTCCGGGCACACCGAAAATCACCTCCACACCCTCGTATTCGAGACTGCGGAGAAGTGAATGTGATCCTGTGAAGTTTTGGTTGCTCATATGGGTAAGAAAAAACCCTCCGGGCGGAGGGTTGGGCACACACAGACGTCTGTATGTGCCTAGTCGATAAGAATTACGAGGGCGATAGACGTAGTTGACATGTGCAGTAGCAGTAAACACCTGTCCGGGGCCGGTGTCAAGGTAAGGCGAGGAGTTTCTCGGGCGGGGACTTTCCCACCAGAGCTACTCTCCCTCCGCTTGCATCTCTCCCT
>JBBDMR010000001.1:0-8841 GCA_040878225.1 Acidimicrobiia bacterium | reverse complement strand
CGCCTGATTCCCCCGACGCGACCCGACGCCCCCGCGCGAAGTTCGGGCGGGGCGGGTGAGATTCCCGCCCCAACATTAACGAAAGGTAGCCCCATGAAACCCAACGGAACGAAACCCCCACGCGCGCGGATCATTGGCCTGACCGCCCGCAACTTCAAACGCCTGGTCGAACTCCAGATCGAAGTCGCGAACGGTTCTCCGTTGCCTCTACGGGCCTTCGATGCACCGATTGAGGGACATGCAATAGAAGCCAGGATCTATGCCGAGGACCCTGCGAAGAGCTTCCTCCCTGATACCGGTCCCGTGCACCGCTTCGCCTTCCCGGTCCCAAGCGCGGTCCGCGTCGACTCCGGGGTGGAGGCCGGGTCGGTCGTATCCGTCTTCTTCGACCCGATGCTCGCAAAAGTGATCGTCCATGCCCGCGATCGGGGCACCGCGGCGAAAGAGCTCGCCAACGCGCTTCGCCGGGCGGAAATCCACGGTCCCACGACAAACCGCGACCTCCTGGTGAGAATCCTCGAACATCCGACGTTCCTGGCCGGGGAGGCTGACACCAGCTTCATCGAAGCCAACGGTATCAGCGTCCTCGCCAACCCCCTCGTTGCCAGGGACGAGGTTCCGGTCAGAGCAGCCGCCGCAGCCGCCGCAAGCAGGGCGGTCCGCGTGGTGTCTTCGCCCGTGCCTCCGTCAATTCCGCCCGGGTTCCGCAACGTCGGAGTCGCCAGCCAGCACGTCGGTTACTTGCACGGCGACAACCGGATCGACGTCGTCTACGTCAACGGCAGGGATGGAATGGAACTGGTCGAGCCCGAGGGCCTTGCGATCTCGTCGGCAAGCCCGGACACCGTGGAACTGGCCCAGGGGGGCGGCTCTCTCCAATTGTCCGTGGCGCAATACGGCGAGGTCGTGTACGTCGACTCCGCAGCCGGATCGGTTCGACTCGTCGAGGTCTCCAGGTATCCAACGTCGGAGGCAACCCGGGCGGAGGGGAGCCTGCGTGCCCCGATGCCCGGACGGATCGTCAGAGTCGAGGTCGAGGAAGGAGACTCGGTGGCCGAAGGCGCCGCCCTCGTCGTGCTCGAGGCAATGAAGATGGAGCACACCCTGCGCTCACCCCACGACGGCGTGGTCAAGGAGATCACCCACCGCGTTGGCGACCAGGTCGAATCCAACGACGTCCTGATTGTCGTGGAGGCTCAGGCGGTGCCGAGTATCCCGAGCACGTAATCGATGTCGGCGGGCGTGTGATCGGCGTTCACCTGGAAGCGGATCTCCTCGTCGCCTTTGGGGACGACCGGAAAGTTGAGCCCGGTAGCGAGCACACTGTTGGCAAACAGGTGGTCGACGATGCGAGAAGTCCCGGCGGTGTCCCTCACCATGAGGGGGACGACCGGATGCGGGCCGGGGATTGTCTCCAGGCCCAGGTCGAGGAGGCCTGCCTCGAACCGTTCGGTCATTGCTGAGAGGTGGGCAAGCAACCCGGACCCCTCGTCTGAGTCGAGGACGCCCAGAGCGGCTTCGGCGGCGGCAGCCTCACCGACGGTGATCGGGTTGGAGTAGATGTACATCGGCCCGCTCTCACGAAGGAACCGGATGGTGGCGCCGCTGCCCACGACATACCCGCCGTTGACGCCAAACGCCTTGCCCAGCGTCCCGATCAGCACGTCAGCCCCGCCAGCGGTGACCTCCTCGGTACCACGGCCCGTGGCCCCGAACGCCCCGACTCCATGGGAGTCGTCCACGACCACCACGACATTCTCTTCGAATTCAGCGTCATGGCTCCTGGCGATACTTGCGATACGTCCGAGATCTGCGAAGTCGCCGCGCATGGAGAAAACGCCGTCGGTGACCACGACGGCCCGCTTGGCCGTGCCGGCAGCGGCGCCAAGCGCAACATCGAGAGCGCCGTAATCGAGATGCCCGTACACATCCCTGGATTGAGGCCTACTCATCCGCACCCCGTTGATGATGCAGTTGTGGTTGAGCTCGTCGGAGAGAACGATCGTATCGGTCGTGATCAAGGCGCTGAGAGTCGACAAAACCGCCGCATAGGCAGACGAATAGATGATGCCTGCCTCACGGCCATGGAAAGACGCAAGCCGTCGTTCCAGGCTCCGGTGGGGGCCGTAGGTGCCGGATATGAACCGGACCGCCCCCGGCCCGGCGCCGAACTTGCGGGAAGCGGCCTCCTCGGCGTCGAGCACAGCCGGATGATGGGATAGGCCGAGATAGCTGTTCGAGTTCATCCGGAGGAAGCCCCGCTTGCCGCCTTCGAGGAGGTATCTACGACTGAAGCCATCTGCGGGAGGAAGCACGTCGACGATCACGAACTCGTCCCCTTTGGCGGTTCCCGCCGCCTCCAGGTCGGCGACGCGATCGGCCAGAAGCGAGTCGAGTCGGTCGTGTGGCATGTCTTCGGTTTAGCAGGTTTAGGCTGAATCCATGAGCGAACTTGGATTCATCGGACTCGGGATCATGGGCTCTGGCATGGCAAACAACCTGGTGAAAGCGGGCCATTCCCTCACGGTCTGGAACCGGAGCCCGTCCCGCACCGGGTTGGTGCCGGGTGCGGTGGTTGCGACCGATGCGGGCGGGCTGGCCGAGAAGGCAGACGTTGTGTTTCTCTGTGTCTCCGACACCCCGGACGTCGATGAGATCTGTTTCGGAGACGGCCGGGTGGTCGAGCGGATGGAGGGCGGGATATTGGTCGACCACTCCACCATCTCCCCGATCGCCACCAGAGACTTCGCCGAACGTGCGGCCGAACTCGGTGTCAGCTGGATCGACGCCCCGGTTTCAGGTGGCTCGGAGGGCGCCCGCGCCGGAACCCTTGCAGTGATGGCAGGAGGCGACCCGTCAGCACTGGAGTCGGTTCGCGGTTTCATCGATGCCTACGCCTCGTCCGTCGTCCATGTCGGTGAGGCACCCGGTTCGGGCCAGATGGCGAAGATGGTCAACCAGGCTCTCGTGGTGGTGAACCAACTTGCGGCTTCAGAAGGCTTGCTCCTCGCTGAAGCAGCCGGGCTCGACCTGGAGACGACGCTGAAGGCTGTCGGGGGTGGGGCCGGTGGCTCGTGGATGCTCTCCAACCGCGGCCCGCAGATGATCGCGCGGGATTGGACTCCGGGTTTCACCATCGACCTCCAGCTGAAGGACCTGCGGCTCGTCCTCGAGACCGCAGACCAATTGGGAGTGCCGCTCCCGGCGACTGCTCTTGTCTTCCAGCTCTATAGAGCCCTGCAAACACAGGGGTTGGGCGGGGAGGGCAACCATGCCCTGGTCAAGGCCCTCGAAACACTGTCCGGGATTCAGCTCGGGGAGGAGCCGCTAACCGAGTAGGTCGGCCTTGACCCTCTCGACGTGGCCGGTTGCTTTGACATTGCGGTACTCGCGCACCATCTCTCCGCTGGAATCAAATACGAAGGTGGACCTGATCAGGCCGGTGATTGTCTTCCCGTAGAGTTTCTTCTCGCCCCAGGCTCCAAGGTCCTCCGCCAGGGTGTGGTCCTCGTCGGAGAGCAGATCGAAGTTGAGGCCCTCCTTCTCCCGGAACTTGGCGTTGAGCTCCGGCGGATCCGGGCTGACGCCGACGACGTTGTAACCGGATTCAACGAGGTCACTGTAGTTGTCCCTGAAATCGCAGGCTTCGACCGTGCACCCCGTTGTCATCGCACGCGGGTAGAAGAACATCACCAACCCGCCATCGAGGTAGTCGTCCTGGGTGACGGCATCACCGTTGTGGTTCTTGAGCTCGAAATTGAGTGCCATTTTCAGAACTTTACGCGTCCGGGTTCTTATCCGCCGCGGCCGCAGCGGCTTCCGGGGACCTGAGGAAGGTTGCCCCTCCGGCAAGGAATCCAAGCGCGGCCGGCAGCCAATAGGAGACGAGACGAAACACGAGCACGGGGGCCACCGTGCTTCCCGCCCTGTACCCGTAGGCGGCGAGGATGAACACCAGGCCTGCCTCGACGATACCAAGGCCGCCCGGGGTCCCTGGCAACCCGCCGACCAGTGAGGCGAAGCCGAACGCGGCCGCGATCTCGACAGGGCTGATATCGATTCCGAAAGCGAACAGGACGAGCCCGAGGGCTGCGGCCTCGAGGGTCAAGCGGAGCCAGATGTAGAGCTGTGATCTCCTCCCGGGCATGTGGTTGATCATCGACGACTCCAGGCGCCTGCTCAGGAACGAGGGCAGATACTTGTTGAGCGATCCGAGCTTGCCGGACCCGAACATCAACAAGAGGCCGACGCCGAGGGCAACTACCGCGGCGATCGTGAGAGTCAGTGATGCCACCCCGACACGGGGCCTGACGATGAGGATGGCCGCGCCGGTCATTATCAGCATCCCTGCGTAGTTGAGCAGCACCACCCTTATCGCAGGCCCCGCCGACGCATTGACTTCATCACGGACGGTCCAGGACATCGCGACAGGAGTGATCGCGCCTCCGGCAGGGATGAGGCGGGCGACACCAGCTCCGACCAGCGCCCCTTTGAAAGCCGAGAATCCCTGGAGGCTCTGTCCGGTCCGCTCCACCGACTCACGGAACAGCGCGCCGAAAAACCACATGGCCCCGATTTGAGCGACGCCGGCGAGCACGATCAATATTGCAGCGGTTGGCCGGAGAGGAGGAATCTCGACCGTGTTGAGGACGATCACCATGGTGACGATGTAGAGGACTGCGGCGATCCCCCCGATCCAAGCAACCTTCTTTGGCGTCACTGAGTCGACGCCTCGTCTGCCGTTTCCGGGAATTGCTGGTCGACGGGATCGCTGTCGTATATCAACCTGCGCAGAACGTTGCCTGCTCCCTCCGGATCACCGGGGTTGCCCTGGGCCCGGCGCAGCATCAGCGTCGCCGACAACAGGACCAGGAAGAGCGTCTCGGGGCCGGGGCGGCCCAGGGCCATGGCCAGAAGGGGCAGCAGGCCCCAGCCGAGGAAACCCGCAAAACCGCCTCCAATACGCCATCCGGCAAGCGACCAGCCGCCGACCCAAACGATCAGGACCGGGTCGAGAGCGACCAGGAGCCCCGCAGAGGTGGCAAGGCCGCGACCGGAGCGGCCCCTCAGGTAGATCGACCAGCAATGCCCAGCGACGGCGGCGAGGCCTGCCATCCCGCTCGCAGCCAGGCCCATGTCGAGCACGAACCGGGCGCAGAGAACAGGGAGGAGACCCTTGAGACCGTCGAACACGGCCGCTGCAAGCCCCCAGTGCATTCCAACCGAGTTAGTCAGGTTCCCGGCACCGATGTTGCCGGTTCCAACGCTTCTCAGGTCGACGCCTTTGAGGCGCGCGAAAAGCTGGGCCGAGGGTATCGACCCGATCAAATATGCGCCAAGCAGCAAAAGGGGCCAGGAGAGCAGGCCCAAGACATCAGCCATGCCCTGGAAAACTAGTAAGTCAGCGCTCCGACTTCTAGTTCAAACGAACAAAGATTCCCGTGCCAGCGCCAGCTCGAGGCGGAACACGCTTTCCTCCCCGTCACGCCGGTAGGCAAGCGAACCTCCCATCAGTTCGGCAAGCTGGCGGGAGACGGAGAGCCCGAGCCCGACCGAGCCCGCCACCCCGCTATGGGCGGAGGCGTAAGGCTCGAATATTCGCACCGCGTCCTCATCAGCGACGCCTTCCCCGTCATCACGCACCTCCAGCCAGACCCGCTGGCCTTCGACACCGCCCAGCACCCTCCTGTTCGAACCGCCATACCTTTCGAGGTTGGTGAGCAGGTTGCGGAGGATCTGGCGTATCCGGGGACCGTCACCGACGGCGGGCGGAAGCGCAATTGGTGTTTCGAGAAGAGCGGACCCCACTCCATCGATCGCTGCCGACAACTCGGCGTTCAGGTCGACGGTGTTGAGCGCCACTGCCACCGTGCCCATACCGACGCGGGCGGATACCAGCAGATCGTCGATTATGTGAGACATCTCCTGTGCTTGAGAAGCGACCAATTCGATCAGCTCATCTCGCTCGGGGCCGGCAAACCCGCCGGAAGCCATCTCAGAGGTGAGGCCCACCACCGCGGTCAGCGGAGTGCGCAGCTCGTGGCTGATCGAGGCGACAAACTCGTCTTTGGCCCGGATCAGCTCACTCATCGCCCCTTCTTTTGCTTTGAGGTGGGTCACGTCGGCAAGGGCACACAGGACACCGTCGGGCTTTTCGCCAGCCGACACATTGGCGGCGCGCAGGCTCAGCCAGATTCGCTCCCCTTGGACCGTCTCGAGTGGCAGCTCCAGTTCGATGAGGTCTCTCCCCTCGACCAGGCCGATCAAGATCTCGGTGATCGCCAGCAGCCAACCGTCGCTGAGATCTGGCCCGCTGATCACCAGATGGCTGTCCGATTTGATATCGAGCAGCTCGTTGGCAGCCTGATTCGTCCGGACGATTCGCACGCGGGAGGCGGCGCTACGAACCACATCTGGATACGCGCCGAGAAAGCCCCTGATCAGGTCACTCCGCCCCGACAACTCTGTCCCGACATATTCGATGGCTTCAGACCAGTCGGCTTCGACTGCCGCCATCGGCGAGTACTCGAAGATCACCTGGAATCGGCGGTTCAACGCGGTTGCAGCATTTCGCACTGCGTAGAAGATCGAAGAGACCACCGCAAAGCTCACCCCCATGATGGCGCCGAGGGCAGTGGCGTCGGCAAAGGACAACTCCCAAAGAAACGGAACTCCGAGGAGAACCGCACAGATTCCCGCCGTGATCGACAGGTTGTGCCGATCGACGAAGAGGATCGAAATCGAAGCGATGATCACAACACCGAGTGCGGCAGGGATCAGTGTGGCTTCGTCGCCGGAAAGAGCATGAGTCGCGACCACCGATACGCCGGCGCCGAGCAGCGTCACGACGGCGTTCTCCCGGTGCGTGCGGATCTGGACCAGGATCAGGATCGAGACGAGGCCGGGACCGACCGCCTGGACGTAGCGGGCTGAATCGCCGGCGATCAGGCCGACGGCCAGAAAGAGAGCAACGGAGAAGAGCGCCGCAGCACCACCAGTGCGAACAACCCGCCGATTCAACTGCTCCATGTCGCCCGGCGAACCGAGCAACGTGTCAGCAACGTGGAATTCTGTTGACATATTCGAGTATCGATCCTCTGAATCCGTTGCGGTGATATCGGAAGGATGGCTCCGGAACTGGAGTGCCAGCGCAATGTTGATATCGTCAGCACAGACACATCACCGGAGGTTTCGACGAAATGAAAATCACGTACGCCACGATGTCTGCGGACAACGAAGAGCTGAATCAGGCCTACGAACAGGCGGTTGACAAGGCAATGCAGCGTCTCGGATCCACCTACGGCCTGTGGGTCGACGGCGAAGAACGGACCGACCGGGAGAAGTTCGAGGAGAGATCGCCCATCGACCGCGACCTCATCGTCGGCACCTACGCCCAGGCCACCACACAGGATGTGGACGACGCGGTAGCGGCCGCCCGGGCGTTTGCCCCGGAGTGGGAGGCGTGGGGCTGGGAGCGGCGACGCGACCTCATGCTTGCAGCTGCGGACATCTTGGACGCGGAGACATTCGAACTCGCCGCACTTATGTCTTTCGAGGTGGGGAAGAACCGGTTGGAAGCTCTCGGTGACGTCGCCGAGACCGTCGAGTTCCTTCGCTACTACTCCAGGCAGATCACCGAGCACAACGGATTTGTCACGCCTTTGAGCTCGCTTTCCGACAACGAGACCAACATCTCGGTGCTCCGTCCGTGGGGCACCTGGGCGGTCATATCTCCATTCAACTTCCCCATGGCCCTCAGCGGGGGCCCTTCCACAGGTGCATTGATCACCGGCAATACGGTGGTCTTGAAGCCGTCCAACACCGGAGCGCTCATGGCGCTCGAGTTCTACAGGATCATGCGTGAGGCCGGCCTGCCCGAAGGCGCCATGCACGTCCTGACCGGCGGCGACGATGCCGGAGACCACCTTGCCCACCACGAGGGAATCGATGGCCTCACTTTCACCGGCTCCCACCCTGTCGGGATGTACCTCTATCGGACCGTGAACGAGAAACGGCCCAAGCCCGTCGCTGCTGAGATGGGTGGGAAGAACCCTGCGATCGTCTCGGCCACCGCCGATCTCGACGTAGCCGCTGAAGGGGTGCTCCGCGGCGCGTTCGGGCTGAGCGGGCAGAAGTGCTCGGCGACGTCGCGGGTTTATGTCGAACGGCCCGTCTACGACGAGTTCATCGACAAGCTGGTCTCGAGGACAAATGGGCTCACCGTCGGGAACCCCCTGGAGCAAACCACCTTCATGGGCCCGGTCATCGACGAGGAGGCGGTCAATCGCTTCACCAAGGCCGTTGCTGCGGTGAGAGACGACGGTGGTGAGGTCCTCGCCGGCGGCGGGGTGCTCACCGAAGGTGACTTCGGGAAGGGGAACTACGTCCAACCGACCGTCGTCAACGCGCCGAGAGAGTCCTGGGTTTGGAAAGAGGAACTGTTCGCACCGCTGGTGGCAGTAACCGCCGTCGACTCGGTCGACGAGGCAATCGAGCTGTCAAATGACACCGATTTCGGACTAACGGCCGGGCTGTTCTCCACCGACGACGCCGAGATCGAGAAGTGGTTCGCCAGGATCCAGGCAGGGACGACTTATGTCAACCGCGCCTCCGGGGCAACGACAGGCGCCTGGCCGGACGTCCAGGCATTTGGAGGCTGGAAGGGGTCTGGAACGTCCGGTACCGGCGGTGGCGGACCGTGGTATCTACGTCAGTTCCTGAGGGAACAGTCCCGCACCCTGATCAAATAACGAGCCGCGAAGCTGTTCCCCCGGAGGCGAAGCCGAACGGGGGAAAAGTCCCTGCCGGCCCGAAAGGGCCGGGAGGTAAGGGGGGCTGAGA